>PKQU01000009.1 GCA_017577925.1 Bacillota bacterium | reverse complement strand
CGTTTCTCTTCGGACTATGAAAGCCCATTCGTCTACCGAACCGATCGTTTACGGCTACTGTACGGAGGTGCTGATCGGCCTTAATCCGGCCGGCGCGCCTGCCTTCCGGGAGGAGGCCCTCCGCGAGACACTCAGCCGTCACGGTGATTCGATTCTTGTCGTGGCCGACGGGGAACTGGTCAAGGTCCACATCCACACGGAGACGCCCGGTACCGTTCTCAACCTGGCCCAAACCTATGGCGAACTTCTCCGCATCAAAATCGAGAACATGCGCCAGCAGCATGCCCAGTTTCTCGGCGGGGCGCGGGATGCTGCTGACGCCGACTTCATAGAGGGGGCCGCCGAACCGGGAAATGCCCCCAAACCCTACGGCGTAGTGGCCGTGGCGGCCGGCGAGGGCATTGCCCGGCTGTTCCGCGGCCTAGGGGTGGACGTGGTCGTGGAAGGCGGGCAGACGATGAACCCGTCCGCGGCGGCGATCGCGGACGCCATTCGGCAGACGGGTGCCCGGCAGGTGATCGTGCTGCCCAACAACGGGAACGTCGTGCTGACTGCCGAGCAGGCGGCGACCCTGGCGGGGGTGCCGGCGATCGTCGTGCCTACCCGCTCGATTCCCCAGGGCCTGGCGGCGATGGTGGCCTTTGATCCAGACCGCTCCCTCGACGAGAACCGCACCGCCATGCTTGGGGCGGCCGCCGCAGTAAGGACGGGGCTCGTCACCACGGCGGTGCGCGATGGTGTAACGGACGGTTTGGCCGTCCGGAAGGGAGACTACCTCGGCATTGCCGAGTCGGCGATCGTTGCTTCCGGAACGGAGCTGTTGCCCGTCGTGCGGCAGCTGCTCGAGGCGCTGATCGATGCCGACGCGTCGCTGGTTACCGTGCTGGCCGGAGCCGATGTCGACGACCAGACGGTAGAGGAGGCGATTTCCGCCATTGCTGCGGCATGGCCGGAGCTGGAGGTGGAAGCCCACCGCGGCGAGCAACCGGTCTATTCCTTTATCTTTTCCGTGGAGTGAGCCTGCCCGCAGGCTGGGAGCGTGGCGAAGGAAACGAATTTGCCTTCAGGAGGGGATTGGGTGGATGGGGTGTACGTGGTAACGGACAGCACAGCAAACCTGCCGCCAGAGACGGCCGAGCGCCTCGGCATCGCCGTGGTCCCCATCGTGGTGCACATCGGCGACAAAAACTACCGCGACGGGGTGGACATCACCGCAGCCGCCGTTTACGAGCGGATGGGGGAGGGGGACGTGCCGGTGAAGACGTCCCAGCCGTCGCCCCACGATTTCGTGGCCGTGTACGAGCGCATTATCGAGCGGGCCGGCGGTGCACGGCCAACCATTCTCTCCCTTCACCTGTCGTCCCGTTTCAGCGGAACGCTGCAGGCGGCAACGGTGGCCAAGCAGCTGGTGGCCGATCGGGCCGATGTAGTTGTTGTAGACACGAAGCTTACAGAATACCCAATGGGGTATATCGTGCAGCGTGTGGCAGCGGCGGCGCGGGACGGGGCGTCGGCGGACGAATGCGTTGCGCTGGTGGACCGCCTTCGCGCGAACACCCACGTCTTCTTCCTGGTCGATACCCTCGAGTATCTGCAAAAGGGCGGGCGCATTGGTCGCGCCGCCGCGCTGGTGGGGAGTTTGCTGCAGATCAAGCCCCTGCTGACATTGGAAGCCGGCGAAATCGGGGTGGCCGACAAGGTACGCGGCAAGAGGAAGGCCCTCGATCGTCTCTTTGCCCTGCTGGCGGAACGGGTCGGAGACCGACCGGTGCACGCGGGTGTCCTGCATGCCGCCGTGCCCGACGAGGCGGCGGCGCTCCGGGAGCGCGTGCAGGCGATGTTTCGCGTGGAGGGCCCCGTCGATGTGGTGGAGATTGGGCCGGTGGTGGGTGCCCACGTGGGGATCGGCACCCTCGCCGTCTCACTGGTAACCATATAAAATGATGTTGGAAGGCAATTGCGGAAGCGCTTTCGTTGTGGGCATGACCACGGTTGGTCGGGTTGCAAACAGGGGAGGCGGCGGAAATGAAATACCGATCCGTGTTCGACATCATCGGTCCGATCATGATCGGGCCGTCCAGCTCCCATACCGCGGGCGCTGCCCGAATCGGCCGCACGGCGCGCGCGCTGTTTGGCCGCGAACCGAAGGAGGTCGTCATTACCTTTTACGGGTCCTTTGCCCAGACGTACCGCGGTCATGGTACCGACGTGGCCATCGTCGGGGGCATCCTCGACTTTGACACCTTCGATCCGCGCATTCCCAGGGCCCTAGAGATTGCAGCCGAACGCGGCATTCGCGTGGTGTTTCGCCTGTCGGACGAGGAGGCGCCCCATCCCAACACGGCCCGCGTGCATCTGCGCGACGGGAGAGGGAGCCTGGAACTGGTCGGAATATCCATCGGCGGCGGAAAGATTGAGATCGTCGAGCTAAACGGCTTTGCCCTGAAGCTGTCCGGCAACCACCCGGCGCTCCTGGTGCTCCATGAGGACCGGTACGGCATGATTGCGGCCGTGTCAAACGTGCTGGCCAAGCACGCCATCAACATCGGGCACATGGAAGTGTCGCGCCGGGAGCGCGGACGCGAGGCGTTGATGGTCATCGAGACCGACCAGGGGATACCGGGGGATGCCATCCAGGAGATTGCGGCCATTCCGCACGTGCTCGCGGCCAACTACGTCCAGCCGGTATAGCGGAGGAAACGGCAAAGGAGCGGGGAAGATGGTCCACTTCCGGAGCATAAAGGAATTGGTGGAGCGATGCGAACGGGAGCAAAAACCGATCTCCGAGGCGATGATCGAGGCGGAAATGGCTGTCTCCGGCCGCAGTCGCGAAGCGATCTGGAACCAGATGGCCCAGAACCTCGAGGTGATGGAACAGGCCGTCAAACGGGGCATCACCGAGGACATCCGCTCGCGCAGCGGCCTGTCGGGCGGCGCGGCGAAGAAGGTGCAGGAGTACCTGGCCCGGGGAATGTTTTTGTCCGGCCACACGGTGCTTGACGCCGTGTCCAAGGCGATGGCGGTGAATGAAGTGAACGCGGCCATGGGCACGATCGTCGCCACGCCCACGGCCGGCGCCGCCGGCGTTGTCCCGGGGACGCTGTTTGCCCTTTCGGAGAAGCTGGAGGCGACACGGGAGCAGCAGATCCGCTTCCTGTTCACGGCGGGCGCCATCGGGTACATTATTGCCAACAACGCCTTTATTGCCGGGGCTACCGGGGGCTGCCAGGCGGAAGTGGGTTCGGCTACAGCGATGGCAGCGGCGGCCATTGTGGAAATGGCCGGCGGCACGCCGCGCCAGTCGGGGGAGGCGGTGGCCATCGCCCTGAAAAACCTGCTCGGGCTGGTGTGCGATCCCGTGGCCGGATTGGTTGAGGCGCCGTGCGTCAAGCGCAATGCCATGGGGGCGGCCGTCGCCCTTGTCGCCGCCGATCTGGCCCTGGCCGGCGTCACCAGCGTCATCCCACCCGACGAGGTGATCGAGGCCATGTACCGCATCGGTGCCAGTATGCCGCGGGCGCTCAAAGAGACGGCCCTGGGCGGGCTGGCGGCGACACCAACGGGCCGTGCCCTGGCGGCCAAGATTTTCGGCCGCCCGCCGGCGATCGAGCCGCAGCAGACCGGCGACTGACGCGGGTGCGAGTGAGGGGGCAACGATGGGAAACAACGCCCGCATCCTCGAGCTGCCGGTGACGGCCGTCCCCGGCGTGGGAGAGGAGCGTGCCCGCCAGTTGGCCACCCTCGGCATCACCACCGTCGGTGACCTCCTCTCCTACTTTCCCTATCGCTATGACGACTGGCGCGTGCGCGACCTGGCCACGGTCCAGCACGGCGAGCGGGTGACCGTCGAGGGCGAGGTGTGGGGGGAGCCGGTGCTGCGGGCATACGGAAAGAAGAAGTCGCGCCTGGCCTTTCGCGTGTTTGTTGGACCGGTGCTGGCCACGGCGGTGGTCTTTAACCGGCCGTACCTGGCCAAGCAGCTTGCTCCGGGCAAGCGGATCCTCCTCAGCGGCAAGTGGGACCGCTACCGGGCGCAGATCACCGTCGACGCCTACCGCTGGCCGGGGAAGGGCCACAACGAGGGGCTCGTGCCCGTTTACTCGGTGCGCGAGGGCGTGCCTGTGTCCCTCGTGCGCCAGGCCGTGGCCGCGGCCCTCGCAGCCTTTGGACAGCAGCTGGTCGACCCGCTTCCGACGGAGGTCGTGGCCCGCCGCAAGCTGTTGCCCTATGCCGAGGCGCTCCGGCTGATGCACTTCCCCCGGAATGCCGCCGAAGGGGAGCGCGCCCGCCGGCGTTTTGCGTACGAGGAACTCTTTTTCTTCCAGCTTAAGATGCAGGCCTACCGCTACGCGACGCGCCGCAACGCGCCGGGTGAGGCAAAGTCCGTCCCGCGAGAGGCGGTGCGGGCCTTTGTACGCCAGCTCCCCTTTCCCCTGACCGGCGCACAGAAGCGTGTCATCGCCGAGATCCTCAACGACCTGGAAGCGCCGTACGCGATGAACCGCCTGCTGCAGGGCGATGTCGGGTCGGGGAAGACGGTGGTGGCGGCCGTCGCCCTCTTCGCCGCCGTTCGCGCCGGCTATCAGGGAGCGCTGATGGTGCCGACGGAGATCCTGGCCGAGCAGCACCGCGACACGCTGGAGGGCCTCCTTGCCCCCCACGGCGTGCAGGTGGCCCTGCTCACCGGCCGGACGACGGCCCGAGAGCGCCGCGAGATCCTGGGTGGACTGGCCATGGGGCTGGTCGACGTCGTGGTGGGAACGCACGCCCTGATCCAGGAGGACGTACAGTTCCGCCGCCTGGGCCTGGTCATCACCGACGAGCAACATCGTTTCGGCGTCGAACAGCGGCGCATCCTGCGGCAGAAGGGGCTGAATCCCGATGCCCTGTTCATGACGGCGACGCCCATTCCGCGCACGTTGGCCCTCGCCGTTTTCGGGGACATGGACGTTTCGGTGATGGACGAGCTGCCCGCGGGGCGCAAGCCGGTGAAGACCTACTGGGTGAAGGAAGCGCTGATGGAGCGTGTCCTCACCTTTGTGGAAAGGGAGCTGGCTGCCGGACGCCAGGCCTACTTCATCTGCCCCTTGATCGAGGAGTCGGAAAAGCTGGACTTGGAAAACGCCGTCGATTGGTACGAGCGCCTCCGCGCGCGCTTTGAACCGCGCGGCTACCCTGTTGCCCTGCTGCACGGCCGCCTGTCGGGCCAGGAGAAGGATGCCGTCATGCGCCGCTTTGCCCGCGGTGAGGCGCGCGTCCTCGTCTCCACGACGGTGGTGGAAGTGGGCGTCAACGTGCCCAACGCCACGGTGATGGTCATCTACGACGCCGAGCGCTTCGGCCTCGCCCAGCTGCACCAGCTGCGCGGTCGCGTGGGCCGGGGGGAGCACCAGGGGTACTGCATTCTCGTCGCCGATCCCAAGTCGGAGGTGGGCCGCGAGCGGATGCGCATTATGATGGAGACCACGGACGGCTTCGAGCTGGCCCGACGTGACCTCGAACTGCGCGGCCCGGGGGACCTCTTCGGCACGCGCCAGAGCGGGCTGCCCGATTTCAAAGTGGCTGACCTGGCCCGCGACGCCGTGCTGCTGGACGCGGCACGGGCCGATGCTGCCGACCTGGTCAGCCGTCCTGCCTTTTGGACGATGCCGGAATATGCCGCCCTGCGCGCCTATCTCGAACGGGAAGGCGTGCTGGAGGGCGTTAAGCTGGATTGAAAGGGAAACGCGGAACGCGGGGATCCCATCGCCAAGAGAACAGGCCTGCTCACCGGCCTGTTTTTCTTTTTTCATTGTCGCTTCCCCTGGGAACATGGGGGCGCTGCGGTACATCCGGGCGGGAAATGGAGGAAATTTTTCTCCGTATCAGAAGGAAACCCAAAATTCCCATCGAATAGAAACCATAGGACGGACGCAAAAGGAGGGAACGGCACAAGAGCGGCTGGGACCATCGCTGCCGGCAACAGCGGGCCGGGCGTCATCACCATCGGCGTGCCGGGAGACAGCACGGCGGCCGTCACATCGAGGGCATACATCGCGGCAGGCTCTCCATACCGGGTGTATCAGGGGACGAGCATGTCGTCGCCGCCGAAGGCGGTTACCATCCCTGCCAATCGCGGAAAGAAGCGGTCGGGGACGGCGCCGCTTCCCGTGACGTTAAACACGAAGCACTTGGTGCCGGGGTTTTACAGTTCGGTGATCCGTCTCGATGACGGCGACGGCGTAACCGATCTCGAAATCCCGGTATCGGTTGTCGTACCGGTGTTGCTGGATGTCCAGACCCGCGACACCTATAGCGATGAAGCCAGCGTGCCGACGGCCAAGTACACGCGCTATTTCTTCCGCATGCCGCACGGGGTAGAGAAGGCCGTGATCACCCTGCAGGTGGCGCGGCACGCGGCGGGCAGGCCCCCCTGGACGCTTGAAGCCCATGGTGTATACGCCGGACGGCCTGCTGTATCGCGACGTGCCTTATGTGGGCCTTGACTCGGCCGATGACGTCAGCATCGTGGAAATTCCCCATCCCCAGCCGGGGGTGTGGGAGGTGGACGTCTATGCCAGCCACGGGCAGGCCGGTCCCGCGTATCGGCTGGCCGCAGGACGGTACGCGCTCAAGGTCCAGTTGCGCGGCGTGATCGCCGAGCCGGATCAGTGGACGCTTACCGTTGCGCCGGCTATACGCTCGCTGACCAACCCGGCCGGTGACGACTACGACCTGTAGTACACGGTGCTCATCGACAACTTCGCCACGCCGTCGGGGCATGCCGAAATCGAGTACAGGAAGGCCCTCGTCAACGCCAACGACGCCGAGCCGAACACGGCCATCGCGGTCAAGAACCTCGGCACGAACGCCGTGCCACCGGACGGGAAATGGCGGGCGGTGGTCACGGTGAAGGTGCCCACGAACAAGCGCACCGCGTACGTACAGCGCGGGCCGGACCGCTGGTGCCGGTGACGGCGTCGACGGAAGGGACCGCAAGACAAATGAGCGTTGACGGTGTCGAAGGGACGGACAAGCGGTAACGGGCCTCCTGCGGGAGGCCCGTTTCTGTGCGCGCGGCGTGAGGGGGGCGTTTCGGGTTGGTGGAAAGCCGCGTTGCAAAATAAAGACAGCGGCTGACCCATCCTTTGTGCTATGGTGTAGGGGGAGCCGGTTTACGCATCAACCCAACAACGTGGTGAACGGGACAACCCGCATGCCACGAAAGCGAGGGGAAACACATGGCGGTTATCGTCCGCGTCTATTCCGATTTTGTCTGACCGTTCTGCTTCCTGGCGGAGGTTCCGCTCAACGAAGCAGTGAAAGGAAAGGATGTTCAGGTCGAGTGGATGCCGTTTGAATTGCGCCCGTACCCGACACCAACGCTTCGCCCGGAATCGGACTACGTGCGACGGGTGTGGGCTCAATCAGTTCAACCCTTGGCCCAACGGCTGGGCGTGCGGATGATTCTCCCGCCCATCTCTCCCATGCCCCATACCCATCTGGCCTTCGAGGGGTACCACTTCGCCAAGGAGCACGGCCAGGGCCACGCTTACCATCACCGGGTCTTCACCGCCTACTTCCAGGAAGGGAAGGATATCGGTGATCTCGACGTGCTCACGGAGCTGGCACGCGACGTGGGACTAGATACGGCAGCGTTTCGCGCCGCGCTCGAGGCGCGCACCTATCAGGCGGTTCACCGCAAGGCCCTGTGCCACGCCGTCGAGGAAATGGGCATCACCGCCGTGCCGACCTTCGTCATTGGCCCGCGTGTCCTCGTTGGCCTGCAAAGCAAGGAGGCCCTGGAGCGGGCCATCGCCGAGGCGGCACGGCACGAAAGGGGCGCGGATGAGGCGGGAACGGCCTGTGGGCGGGACGGGTGCGGTTGAGCGGCACCGCCGATCACGTCCCGTACGGGGCATGCCAACCGGAAACGCGAAAGGGGGAGCGAAGCGATGTCCCGCGAGTCGATGTCCGTCGACGCGCATCGCCGCGAAGGGCCCGACACCGTGCGCTGCATGGTCGTCACCGTCTCCGACACGCGCACGCCGGAGACGGACAAGAGCGGCCAGCTGATGATGGCGCTGTTGCGGGAACACGGCTACGAAGTGGTCGACTACCGCATCGTCCCGGACGAGTACGACCGGATCACCGGCGTGCTCCGCGAGGCCGCGGCACGGGAGGACGTGGAAGCCGTCCTGCTCAGCGGGGGAACCGGCATCGCCGGGCGGGACACCACCTACGAGGCGGTACGCGACGTACTCGACAAGGAGATGCCCGGTTTCGGCGAAATCTTCCGCCTGCTGAGCTACGAGGAAATCGGCGCGGCGGCGATGCTGAGCCGGGCCATCGCCGGCGTCTGCGGTCAGGCGGCCGTCTTTGCCATGCCCGGCTCCTCGAATGCGGTGCGCCTGGCCTTGACGCGCCTCATTTTGCCGGAGCTCCGTCACGTGATGCGCGAGATTTACAAGGACCGGCACCGGTGACGACCGTGACCGCATCGGAACCGGCTCCCTCCCGAAAACGGCCGCGGACGCCGTCACCTCAGCGGCGAAACGCGGCGGCAGGCGGGCGGTGCCGATGCCGCGCGGAGGGGCCGAACCATCGCCGCACCGCAAACAGGCCGGCGACGATGGCAACGGGGTAAAGCGCGCTCCATCCCAGGAAGGGAAGCGCCAGCGCGCACGTGGCCAGTGCCGCAACGGCCAGGACCCGCTCGGCGCGCCGCTCGGCCAGGCGAATGCCCGCCGCGGCGCCGAGGAGGTAAAGGGCAAGGTAGTTGGCCGTGGGAAGGGCGATGAGGCGGCGGACCGCCGCAGGGTCGGCGGCCAGCAGGACGAACACGGCGGTCCATCCCGCCAGGAGCGCGAGCAGGCCGCCGATCGGCACGTCACGACGGGCGAGCGAGCGCGCCAAGATGCGCGGGGCCGCGCCGCTCTCGGCGAGGGCGCGGGCGAGATGGGCCGCGGCACCGGCATAAGCATTGACGGTGGCGGTGGCGCAGAAGAGGGCTACGGCTCCGATTAGCCAGCCGGCCGCGGGCCCGAGGGCCACCTGGGCTACCTGCACCAAGCCTGCCTCCGTTTTCCCCGGGCCGTAGCTGCCGGTCCCCACCGTGACCAGCGCCGCGCCGAGGTACAGGGCGCCGATGATCGCTGCCGCCCACAGCACGGCCGGGACCAGATCACCTCGTGGGTCGCGGAACCCGCCGGACAGATGGGTGACGGCTTCCCACCCCACGAAGCACCAGAAGGTGAGCGCCATTGCCTGCCCGATGCCGATCCAGCCGTGCGGGGCGAAGGGAACAAAGCGCTGCGGATCGAGGTGGGGAAGGGCCGCCAACAGGGCGAGCAGGAGCACCGCCACGATGCCGCCGACGACGGCCACCTGCAGCCCGCCGGCTCCCTTGAAGCCCTGCAGGTTGGACACGAACGCGACCAGGAGAATGGCCGCGGTCAGCCATACGGCGGCGTTCGGAGGGAGACCGAACGCCGCCGCGGCATAGGTGGCACCAATCCACGCGGCGAGGGGTCCGCCGATGGGCGTGGCCAACAGGAACAGCCATCCCGTCGCGGCGCCGGCGGCGGGGCCGAACGCTTTCCGGGCGAAAGCGGCCACGCCGCCACCACCCGGGTAGCGCGCGGCCAGGAGGGCCATGGTTAGGGCCAGGGGCACGATGGCGACACTCATGAGCCCCCACGCCAGCAGCGAAGCGGGGCCGGCCCGTTCCGCAACGAGGCCGGGGAGTAGTAAAATGCCGGAGCCAAGCACAGCGCCGACATACAAGGCGACCCCGTGCACGCGGCCCAGCGGAGCGTGGCGGCGCGCATGCCCGTTTAAACGCGCCTCCATGAACGTCCCTCCTTCTCTTGACTGTAATCCCATCCTACACCGGGTGATAAAATCGGGCAAGACGATTCGTTACTAAAAAATGGAGATGACCAATACGGTATCAAGATAAACAAAAAGACTTTAGCAAGATGGTGTAAGCTGGCCGATGATCAGACAATACTTTTGGGCGTATGGTTGACTAGTACTATAGATATGTCCGTTTTTTGATGGAAGTAAATGGGTATATCGATTTTGATCGAATGGACTATGAGTGTGTCCAATATGTTTTTAACTTTTAAGATCGTACAAAAACGAATGATGGAGACACGAGAAAACATCTATAACGTCAACCGTGCCAAAATCAAGCCCGGCGCGCTCCGGCTGTCGTACGCTGTGTGCTTCCGTACATGGCCGAACTCGACCTCGGCGGTATCAATGCCAGATTTCTAGCGCGCATCAACATGGTGAAGCGGTACGTCTGCTCCTTTGGCTTGTGCCCAATGCTTGAGTGACAAGATGGAATTTAAACACTCCGTCGGATTAACCGGCGGGGGTTTTCGAAGGTGTGAGAATTATGCACCTATGAGATGTTTTATTTTTGGGACACACAGAAAAACGGCTGGGATCGGGAGATCATTGAAGTGTTCTACCAAAACGTATAGAGTGGAGAAAAGACCCGAATTATGTCGAAATTTTTTTATTGATTAAGCAAGTCCACAAGGGGTAAGATGGAATAGGAGGAAGGAGGTGAGAGATTTGAATAAAGGACTACTAAGTCAATAGAAGTTTGTATTTTCCATAAAATAATTAAAATTAAGGAGGCATTTCAAAAATGAGTGTGGATCGCATTATTCGTGCTTGGAAAGATCCGGATTTCCGTCGTTCCCTTTCCCCGGAAGAGTTATCGGCTCTGCCGGAAAATCCAGCTGGTTTGCCTCTTGCCGAGCTAGATGCAGCCGAGTTGCAAGGAGTAGTTGGTGGTAATACAGCTAACAGCTATTGCAATTGCTATTCGGATAAAGGTTCTTGCGGTCGTGTCTGCACTGCCACGACCGAATGTCCTGTTATGACGTGGATTTGCTGCTAAAATAACAGGCGCCCTGGAAACAATGTCCTGGGGCGCCAACACCTGATTACTCTTCATTTTGTTGTGAATTTCCTAGAAAGGGGTTTGACATAATGAAACAGGCATTTCCTTATGAAAGGTGTGCGGAATTTTGGAAACCGGCAGCTTTTCTTGATGAACGTCTTCTAGCAAAGAATGGTTCTGGAAGTCCGGCTTCGGTTGCAGAGGCTGATTTGGATATGGCCTATCAAAAACTTCAAAAGTGGCAAGAAGGAATGCTGGCAGACGATAAACTTTTTGCTGAGCGTCTCCGTGCCTCGGGACTTACCAAGGAACAGTTTTTAGTCCTGTTGGCCGATCGGAGCGCTTCCCAAGGAGTAACACCAGAAGCTCTTCATTGGATCGAGATAATCAATGACTTGACGGCAGGTCTATGTAATGATGAACATCTGCCCGAAATATCGGTCATCAACCCAGCTCAACCAAATGCTGGACCTCATCCACTCCCATTCGGCAGTTTTGTTCGTCCGTTTTTGCAAATCGGAGCGTATCGATTGCGTAAAGGTGTGGCGAGCATTCGCCGTCGCTTTAATTTGGAAGTTATTTATACTCCGGATGCAGAGGCCGAACTGCTTCAGAATTTGGCCCAACGACTTCTGGCCCAATGTTCCCGGACATTAATTCTTGAATTGAATGTTGCTCGTTTGCGCGGGATCTTACAAGGACAAACCCCTGAAGAACGTTACACGTATTTCGCCGAGCACTACTTCCAGGATACCCAGCGAATCGTTGAGCTGTTGACTGAATATCCAGTTCTGGCGCGACTTATGTCCACAACAGTACTTCGGTGGGTTAACGTAGTTCTGGAGTTTTTGAAGCGAATAGCCAATGACCGTAAGCTCTTATCTGAGGTCTTCCATTTTGGTCAACCTGTCGGCACAGTACGATCTGTACGGATGGGAATCTCTGATCCCCACCGAGGCGGTCGAGGAGTTATCCATGTGATTTTTGATTCTGGACTTGAAGTGATTTACAAACCCAAATCCATGGCGGTTGACAGCAAATTCCAAAGTTTGCTTGCTTTTTTGAATGAAAAAGGAGCTCGCTATCCTTTCCGCTTGTTAAAGGTTTTGGATCGAGGGGAATACGGATGGATGGAGTATGTCAGAGCCGATAGCTGTCATAATCATGAAGAACTCCATCGTTTTTATTGGCGACAAGGTGGGTACTTGGCCCTTCTCTACCTTCTCAAGGCTGTAGACTTTCACTTTGAAAACTTAATTGCCGCCGGAGAATATCCGGTTCTGGTCGATCTTGAAGGTCTCTTTCATCATGACAAGCCTGCCCCCTCGGAGTGGACAGCCTCTGAACTGGCGGGGCGAATTCTTGATCAGTCGGTTCTCCGTGTGGGCCTTCTGCCCATGAAGGTCTATGGGCGTGAGGGTTTGAAAGGAGTAGATTTGAGTGGGCTGGGTGGCCCGGACGGACAAGTTTTTCCCCGTAATGTGCCACTTCCTCGTGATGCATTTACTGACAAAATGCGGATCGAACTTGGCGAAGTGGTAATGGGAGGTGGGCAGAACCGGCCACAATTGAAAGGCCATCCCGTTGATCCTTTGCAGTTTCAGGATGATATTATTCAAGGGTTTGAAGAGGTTTATCACCTGCTGCGGAACCACCGGGATGAATTGCTGCCCATTTTGGACGCTTTCGCTCAAACCGAGGTTCGGCATATTCTGAGAGGAACGATGCGTTACACCCTTTTCCTTCAAGAGGGGCATCATCCCGATTACCTTCGTAACGGGTTGGACCGGGATGAGCTTCTGGACAAGCTTTGGGCGGAAACTACCCTCGCTCCTTATCTTAAGCGTGCGATCTCCTCCGAACAAGCCGATCTCCGATTGGGTGATATCCCTTATTTCACTGCCCGTCCGGGAGAACGCCATTTATGGGACAGTCGGGGGAAATGTCTGGAAAACTTCTTTGATAATCCTAGCCTCGAGGATGTGAAGGAACGTCTTCGGAAGCTGAGTGTCGAAGATTGTGCCGAGCAAGTACGCTTGATCCGCGCATCTATGGTATCCATTGATCGGCATCGCACCTTTAATCGCCGTCCGATCGTTTTACCGTCAAAACCAGATCCAGTTACGAAGGATCGTTTCTTGGGTGCCGCAATCAAGATTGGCGAGTATCTTGCTTCTCGGGCCATTCGCACCGAAAAGGACGCATGCTGGATCGGGATCAATTTGGAAGGATTGGATCATTGGCAATGGGTTCTAAATCCTGTCGGAACCAGCCTCTATGAAGGGACAGCAGGTATCGCGCTCTTTTTTGCCTACTTGGCCAGTGCCACGAATCGTGCCGATTTTGAAAACTTGGCCAGATTGGCGATCGAACCTGTTCGCAAACACCTGAGTCTACCCGACGTACCCGGATATGGTAATTTAGGCGCGTTTAGCGGTAGGGCGTCATTGATTTATACGATGATGCACCTGGCTGTTTTGTGGCAAGAACCAAAACTTTTAGACGAAGTTTTCATGAGCCTTGACGAATTAGAACGGCACATCCCGGTAGATGAATACCTCGATCTGCTTAGCGGTGTTGCTGGATGCGCAGTAGTGCTTTTGGATCTCTACCAAGCTACAGGTGAAAAACAAGCACTCAGACTTGCCCGTATGTGTGGAGATCGCCTTCTTGCGACGTTTATCCCTATGGAGAAGAAGGGAATCGGTTGGAAGGTGAAAGCTGCTTCAAGACCTCTAGCAGGGTTTTCTCACGGCGCATCTGGGATTTGCTGGGCTTTGTTGAAGCTGGCAGCGGCCACTGGAGACGAGCGTTATCATCATGCAGCACTCGAAGGGCTCGCTTACGAACGAAGTCTTTTCAAGGCTGAACGGGGGAATTGGGCCGACCTCCGTTATGTAGAGAATGGGCCAACAGTGGATCCTGAATTTATACCCTGCACTTGGTGCCACGGTGCTCCCGGGATCGTACTTGGGAGACTACTTGGGTTGACATATCTTGACGATAGTATGGTAAAATCTGAAATTGTGGTGGGACTTGAAACCACGTTGCGGGAAGGGTTTGGAGATAACCATTGCCTATGTCATGGTGACTTGGGCAATGCCGAGGTACTTCTTCAAGCGTCCCGCGTACTGAAAGAGGACTCCTGGCAACACGCTGCTTATCGGGTAGCTCAAGAGGTTACGCATCAGGTAGAGATTGGACAGCCACGTTGTGGGCTACCCAAAGGTACAGAAACACCTGGTCTCATGCTAGGATTGGCCGGAATCGGAATGGGTCTTCTCCGTTTCTGGTCGCCGGATCGCATTCCATCCATTCTGTGTCTGGAACCTCCTTCTATCCAGCAACAATGATTTAGGGGGTGACGTTATGGAAGACCACACACCTGTAATTCGCACGCGTAACCTGACCAAACGGTATGGCCGGAAGATCGCGGTGGATCACATCAATCTACTCGTGAAGCAAGGACAGGTGTACGCCTTTCTCGGGGAAAACGGCGCAGGAAAGACCACGACAATTCGTTTACTGTTGGGTCTTCAACACCCTGACGAGGGAGAGGTAGAACTTTTTGGACTTTCCCTTCATAAACACCGTTTAGAAATTCTGCGACGGGTCGGTTCCTTAATCGAGTTTCCCTCGTTTTACGGCCACCTGACGGGTAGAGAAAACCTTGAGGTGATTCAACGGCTTCGTAACCTTTCCGCTAACGAAATTGATCGTGTGCTGGAAATTGTGCGGTTGCAAGACGCTGCCAACCTCCGGGTTGCACATTACTCCCAAGGCATGAAGCAACGGTTGGCGATTGCCATGGCCCTGATGGGGAACCCCGACTTGGTGATCTTGGATGAACCGACCAATGGACTGGATCCCTCAGGAATTCGTGAGATGCGGGAACTGATCCGAAGCTTGCCCCGTGAGTTCGGCATAACCGTATTGGTTTCGAGTCATTTGCTAACCGAGGTGGAACAGATGGCTACGCATGTCGGAATCCTGCATCGTGGGCGGCTCCTGTTCCAGGGAAGCTTGGAAGAACTGAAGCAATTGGCGCAGCCACGGATTATCGTATCGACAAACAACCTGAACACCGCAAAAAAACTACTTTCTGCCCACCACTTTCCTGTCACAACAAAGGACGACGAAAAACTGATTGTGCACGCAACACCTTCCCAAATTGGTGAAATCCAGCAGTTGCTCATCAAAAACGGGCTTCAGGTGTATCGGCTCACACCACAGGAAGCCTCGTTGGAAGAGCTTTATTTTTCCCTTGTGCATCATCAGGAACCACCAGCGTAAGGAGCTGATTTTTAGCATGTGGTCCGCATTCCGTTCCGAAATTCTCAAATACCGCCGTTCGTGGGCTCTCTATCTCTCTGTCGGGTTGCCGCTTTTCGTCGTTTTTCTAATATGCTTAAATTTTTCTCTTCGTAAGGATTATTTCATAAATACTGAGCGGTTCACATGGGTCTGGTTTGCGCAAAGTAGCCGGTCCATGTGGGGAGTGTTTTTGCTTTCCCTTTACGTTGCGTTGGTTGCAGCACTGATCGCCCAAATGGAACATAGCAACAACAACTGGAAGTTGATTTTGGCCCAACCGGTTCGGCGCAGCTCGGTTTATCTCGCCAAACTTTTGATGGGCGTCCTGCTGCTAACAGTTTCTACTTTGGTGTTGGCAGCTGTAATCCTGCTGGGAGGGCTAGCCTTTGGGTTTTCCGACGAGATATCGATTGGCCAATTTTTGCTTTCCGTTTTCATTGGAATTCCGGTTGCCTGGCCGGCTCTGGCGCTTCACTTCTGGCTTGGGATCCGCTTTCGTACCTTCCTTGTAACCCTCGGTGTGGCGCTGGCAGGCAACTTTTTAGGGCTAGTGTCCTTTACACATGAAATTGGACGGTACTTTCCTTGGTCCTTTCCAATTGCAACACTTGGTGTCAATGGGCAGCAGGGAATTGATTGGAACTATCTCGGTGCGGCCGTTCTTTTAGGATTGGTGTTTAGTGTTGCGGGATATTGGGACTTTAAAAGGAAAGAAGTGACATAGATGTTTAATGTCCTAAGGCGACGAAGAGTACCCTTTGTTCCACAAATGGAGATGACCGAATGCGGGCCGGCCTGCCTGACAATGATACTTCGCTTTCACGGCTGTCGTGTGCCTCTCAGCAAAGTACGGCAGGAGTGTGGTTCAGGCCGAGACGGAGTTAGCGCCTTGGTTCTCAAAAAGGCGGCCGCCCGTTTCGGCCTGGAAACCAAGGCGTATCGAGTTCATTATTCGCAACTAAGCGATATTCCGCTACCCGCTATTCTCCATTGGCAGGGACACCATTATGTTGTATTGGAGCGTTTGACACGCCGGGGGGCTTGGATTGTAGACCCTGCCAGTGGTCGACAACGAATCTCCCTGAAAACTCTAGAAGAACATTTTAGTGGCATAGTACTCACGTTCGTCCCAGGGACAACCTTTGTTCCTCGAAACGAATACAAAATCAGCTGGCGATACTATCTTAACCGATTGTGGGAAGATCGTCGGCTAGTGCTCTTTATATTGCTTACCACTTTTTTGATGCAAGTAATAGGTCTAATATTTCCTTATTTTACCTATTTGGCTGTAGACAGGGTTATCATGACTCGTAACTTGGGGTTATTACCTTCTATTTTAATAGGAATAATAGGAGTTTCAATTGTTCAGGGATTGACTATTTATTTGAAGGGAACGCTAACTAGTCGTTTACAAACAAGGATCTCGTTAACACTTCATAGTGATTTTATTAGTCATATGTTCAGCCTTCCCCTTGGATTCTTTGAGCAGCGTTCTACCGGGGATTTGATGACCCGTGCAAACAATATCATTATTTTAAGGGAGATATTGTCTGGGAGCAGTGTGTCTGTGCTTCTGGATGGGGTGCTTATCATAACGTATGGCATATCCATGCTGGCTATCTCCCCGCGATTAACATTAGTTGCGGTAACCATCGGTCTGATTCAGATGGGACTGTTGTCAGTTCTTACACCACGGATCAGGAATTTGACCCGACAGGAGCTGTTAGCCCAATCAGAGGCCAACAGTTACTTGATGGAAGCACTCCGGGGGATGATGTTGGTTAAATCGACAGGAGTTGATAGGAAAATCCTTGAGACTTGGAATGCTCTCTTTGCCAAACAGGTAAAATGGGGAATGTACCGTGATCGTACGCGAGCAGTTCTGGATGGGTCGCTCAATGGCCTGCGCGTTTCTATGCCCGTGGTGCTTTTGGCCTTGGGGACCCACGAGATTGTGAGAGAAGAGCAAACGTTGGGAATGCTGCTTGGCTTCAACGCCTTGGCCTCGGCATTTATGCTTCATGTCACTTCTCTTATTGGAAGCCTTCAACAATTGCAGTTGCTCACCAGCATTGTTGAACGGCTTCAAGATGTGTTAGAAGCCAAGCCCGAAAACACAGAGAAACAGCCGCATGTGCTACAATCCACCAACGTAGCGATCCGATTTGAAGGCGTAACGTTTTCTTACAATCCTTACAGTTCGCCCATTTTAGATGGAATTCGTCTATGCATTAATCCAGGACAAAAAGTCGCGCTCGTAGGACCAACCGGCTCAGGAAAATCCACCTTCATCAAACTGCTTTTGGGTCTATATCTCCCTACCAAAGGAAGAATTCTTTATGGAAATGTTGAGCTTAACCAGTTAAATCGTACTCAATTGCGGCAAATGATTGGCGTAGTACTACAAGAAACCCATCTTTTCAATGACACCATTGCACGGAATATTGCCTTTTACCGTGACATCCCTCGTTCCCAGATCGAGTGGGCAGCCAAAATGGCCCTCTTACATGAGGAAATTCTGAAAATGCCTATGGGGTACGATACACTGATTGGAGAAAACGGCCTGGCCTTATCTGGCGGTCAACGGCAAAGGTTAGCCATCGCTCGTGCCCTAGCTAGTCGACCTTCCATCTTGCTCCTTGATGAAGCAACCAGCAATCTGGATGTTGCAACCCAAGGGGCTTTAGAAGAGAATCTCAGGCAACTGGGAATTACTCGAATCGTTGTTGCCCACCGTCTCAGTACGGTAATTGATGCAGATCAGATCATCGTACTGAATAAGGGACGTATCGTTGAGCAAGGGAGCCACCAGGAGCTCATGCGTTTAGGAGGGCTCTATGCTCAGCTGTGGGAGCGACAGAACAGCACCAATGCTGTCGCAGAAATTACATAACGAATTTCATCCGGCTAAAAGATCGGAAAATTGGGTTTCACCTAGGAATGCCGTGAGGGAAGCTACAGAAGAATGCAGACCATCTTTCATCCGCCGTCATGTAGTGGGAAACGGAATGTCACCGCATGCTGATCGTTGCCGAACGATGGGCTCAATGCAACGATCTGCTCGAGGACATCTTGGCCTGAAAACGTCAGGGGATGGGTGGCGGCGATAATCCGGCTACGTTTGTTGTAATCCGCTAGGTTACAATAAAACGCAAAGGAATTTCCCAAAAGCAACAGCAGGGGAGGATAGAATGTGATGTCCATTGTGGTTACGGGTGCAACAGGGCAATTGGGTGGCCTTGTGATCCAACACCTCCTGAAAAAAGTGCCCGCAAGCCAAATTATTGCCAGTGTCCGCAATGTAGAAAAGGCCTCCAATCTCGCCGATCTTGGAGTAGAGGTTCGCTACGGGGATTACAATGATTTCGAATCCATGAAGAAATCTTTTGCGGGAGCATCTAAGGTGCTGTTTATCTCGAGCCCGGACTACGATAATACCTTGCGTGTCCGTCAGCATGCGAATGTGGTTCAAGCGGCCCGAGATGCAGGGGTAAAACATATCGTCTATACGGGATATGCCTTTGCCGAGGAGTCGAAATTATCCCTGGCACATCTCCACCTGGCTACCGAATATGCCATTCGTACCACAGACATCCCGTATACGTTCCTGCGCAATGCCCTGTATACCGAAGTATTTGTCAATCCGGGGCTGAAGGCGGCCGTAGAGCACGGGGCATTGGTTACGAATGCAGGAAGCGGACGGCTGAACACGGTGACCCGAAACGATCTTGCCTTAGCTGCTGCCACAGTGCTTACTGAAGACGGTCATGAAAACCGAACGTATAACCTCGTGTCCAATCAAACATGGAGCTTCGATGATCTTGCGCAAATCTTAACAGAGCTTTCAGGTAAAAAGGTGGTTCACCGGTCTGTTTCCTTTGATGAGGCCAAAGAAAATTTTGTGAAGAGCGGACTTCCTGAGCCTCTTGCTGTCGAATTTGCAAAAATCTATAAAGCGATCGCCGAAGGGGAGACAGCAAAAACCTCCGATGACCTCCAAAAGCTCATCGGATCTGTAACTCCCCTGGAGGAAACCGTAAAACAAGTTTTGCGCAATGGGCAGTAACTGGGCCGATTTTGCCGCGGTCCGGGATATGCGGGAGGTGTCGGGCAGGGCCGAGCCCGTTGCGCGAGGAAGGGAGAAGGGAAAGGCGTTTGTCGGATCACCCGGGCGTTGCGCTGCCGGTTTGCGGCAGCGTTTTTGTTTTTCAGTCGGCCTTCGGGGGTTTTTCCGTGTCACGGTTTGGGAATCCCTCCCCGCGCATGGACGGGGCGGCTGGCTCATAAAGATGGATCAGGAACGATGGGGACGGGGGTGACAAGGCCCGTGGACCTGTGGCAGGCGCTCGCCCGGTTGGTGTGTCGATGGCCGAAAGCGATCGTGCTGACGTGGCTGGCGTTGTTGGCGTGGAGCGTGCCCCACGCGGTCCAGCTCCCCGAACGCCTCAAGGGGACGGGCTTTGTCGACGCCTCGAGCCCGTCCCACTACGTAACCGAGCAGTTGCGGGAGCGGCTGGGGCATCCGGCCTCGGCGCTCTTTGTCTTCCTGGAGGCTCGGGAGGGGGACACGGTTGCGGAGATCCGCCTGCGGCGTGCAGCGGAAGAACTGCAGGCGGAAATCGCCGCGCTGCCTGCGGTGCGTGAGGTGACGCGCACCCTCTTGCCGCGGGAAGGGGGCGAGCGGGGCGTGGCGGTGCTCACCGCACACCTCGAGGTGGACGACGAGCGGGCCCAAGCCCTCGTGCGGACGCTGCGCGCGCTGGTAAAGGAAAGCGGTGTACCCGGCTACGTGACGGGGACGGCCGCCGTCGACCGAGACATCGCCGCCCTCAGCCAGGCTGACCTCGCACGGGCAGGGGCTGGCGTGCGCCTACGGGTTTGACGTTGTGGTGTTTTCCTCCATCGCCACGGGGGGCATCGCGGTGGTGATCCTGTCCGTGCTGGCGGGCGTCACCTTGCTGCCGGCCCTTCTTGTGTGGATGGGCGATCGCCTCGACCGTTGGCGGCTTGCGCCTGCGTTCGGCGGCGGGGAGCGCCTCATCGGTGTCGTCACCCGTGTGGTCCTGCAGCGCCCGTTTCTCGTCCTCCTCCTCGTTCTGGCCTGCCTGTGGCCGGCCGTGGAGCGGGTTCCCGCGTTCCGCGTGGGCGTGCTGGACAGCGACGCTCTTCCGGTCCAGGCCGAATCGAAGTACGCCCTGGGGCGAATGGAGAAGACGCTCGGCACCTCCCGCCTGTACCCCATTGACATCCTGGCGGAGACGGACCGCCCGGTGGGGGAATGGTCGACGCTTCAGAAGCTGGATGCCCTGATCCGCGCTGTCGAGCGCCATCCCCATGTGGTGGGGGTGGAGAGCGTGGTGCGCGTCGTTCCTTCGTGGAACGCGACCGACTACGCCCGCATCTGGCGCGCCCCGGAACGGCTGCCGGAGCCGTGGCAGCAGCTCTGGCGCCACCACGTCGGTGATGGCGTCACCCTCATTCGCGTCCTGACCGATCTCGACCCGAAGAGCGAAGCGGCGGGCGATTTGGTGCGGCAGCTACGCGCGTTGGATCCGCCAGAGGGATGGACGCTGTGGGTTGGCGGAAAGACGGCCGCCGAACACGACTTCCTGCAAAAAATCAGGGCCCGTGCGCCGGCGGTGGCCGCCGCGGTACTGACGCTGACCTTTGTCCTGCTGATGACGGCCTTTTCGCCGGTCCTCGCCCTCAAGGGCCTTCTGCTCAACGCTCTCAGTGTGGTGGCCACCTTCGGCCTGCTGGTGGCCGTGTTTCAGGAGGGGATTGGCGCGGAATGGCTCGGCGCCCAGCCGCATCCGTTCCTGGATGCCTCGATTCCCGTCTTCATCCTGTGCGTCGCCTTTGGCCTGTCGATGGACTATGAAGTCTTCTTGCTGGCGCGCATTCGCGAGGCGTACCGACGTACGGGCAACCTTCAGCGGGCCATTGTCGAGGGGCTTGCCAAGAGCGGGCGCATCGTCACCAGCGCGGCGCTGATCATCATTGTCATCACCGGCTCCTTTGCTGTAGCCGGGATCCAGCCGGTCAAGCAGATCGGCTTTGGCATCGCCGCTGCCGTGGCCATCGACGCGACGTTGATCCGGCTGCTCCTGGTTCCAGCGCTGATGAAGCTTGCGGGGCGGTGGAATTGGTGGCCGCACCCGGCATGACCGGTGCGCTGCCCCATACATATAAGAAGGGAGTTGCAAAAGGGAGGGAAATCGCCCCATGATCTTTCGCATTTTTGGTCGGCAAAGCAGTACCCGCACGGCCCGCTTCGGTCATCTTCTGCAACAGATGCTGGTTCGTCGGGGATGGGAGCCGGCAAGGGGAAGGGAAGACGAGGCGGTCAAGCTGGTGGTCCACTTCCTCGATGCCGACGCGCCGCGCCCCTACCGCCGCAGAGCCCAGGCCACGTTTGTGGTGGGGGTCGTCGAATTCGCCCGGCGACCGGCCAATGTGCTCGCGGCGG
>PKQU01000090.1 GCA_017577925.1 Bacillota bacterium | reverse complement strand
GCGGGGGACGGAAAAGGGGAGGAACGCGCATGATCGCCATTGTCGACTACGGTATGGGCAACCTTTACAGCGTCCGCTGCGCCCTCGAGCGCCTGGGTTTTTCCGGTTTCGTGACGGAGGATCCGGCCGACCTGGCCCGCGCGCGCGGCATCATCTTGCCGGGTGTCGGTGCCTTCGGCGACGCCATGGCCAACTTGCGCCGGCGCGGCCTCGACCGCGCCCTTGTCGACGCGGCGCGTGCCGGCATCCCGCTGCTTGGCATCTGCTTGGGCATGCAGCTGTTGTTTGACGAGAGCGAGGAACACGGCCGCCACGCAGGGCTGGGGCTCTTGCCGGGCCGCGTGATGCGCTTTCGCGGCACGTTCAAGATCCCGCACATGGGATGGAACCGGCTGCGCTATCTCCGGGAATCGCCGCTTCTGGCCGGCGTTCCCGAGGGCTACGTGTACTTTGTCCATTCCTACTATGTGCAGCCGGATGCGCACGACGTGCTCCTCGCCGTGTGTGACTACCACGGCGAAGTGCCGGCCATTGTCGGACGCGACCGGCTGTTCGGCATGCAGTTCCACCCGGAAAAGAGCGGGAAAACCGGCCTGGCGCTGCTGGCCAATTTCGCGCGCCTGTGCGGGGCGGCGGTGATGGCAGGTGAAAGGCGATGAGGTTTACCCTGTACCCGGCCATCGACATCCGTGGCGGGCAATGCGTCCGCCTCGTGCAGGGGGACTACGGGCGGGAGACGGTCTACGGCGATCCGGTGGCCATGGCCAAGCGGTGGGTGGCGGAAGGGGCCACCTGGTTGCACGTTGTCGATCTCGACGGGGCGCGGGAAGGGCGTCCCGTCAACGCCGACGTGGTGACGGCCATTGTGCGCGCCGTGGATGTGCCGGTGCAGGTGGGCGGGGGCATCCGCACGGCAGAAGCGGCCCGGGCCTACTGGGACCGGGGGGTGCGGCGCGTCATCCTCGGCACGGCGGCGCTGGAGGACCGGGAGCTGGTGATGCGGCTGCTCTCCGAGCGCGCCGACGGCGTGGCCGTCGGACTCGACGCGCGGGACGGCATCGTCGCCGTGCGCGGGTGGCAGGAAGCCTCTGGCGTGCGCGCCCTCGACCTGGGCCGGCAGCTGGCGGCCCTCGGCGCCCAGACGCTGATCTTTACCGATATCGCCCGCGACGGCACGTTGGCGGGGCCGAACGTGTCTGCCTGCGTCGAGCTGGCCCGGGCCACCGGCTGTGCGGTAATTGCCTCGGGCGGCGTGCGCCACGCCTCCGACCTCGAGGCCCTGGCCGCGCGGGCGGAGGACGGCGTGCGCGGGGCCATTGTCGGCAAGGCCCTCTACACCGGCGCCCTCGACCTGCGCGCCGCCCTCGCGCGCCTGGGCGGAAGAACCGGGGCTGCGGGGGAGGCATCCGGCGGGGCGCAGGCCAACGGGGAGGAGGACGCGCCGTGCTGACCAAGCGCATCATTCCCTGCCTGGACGTAAAGGATGGGCGCGTCGTCAAGGGCGTGCAGTTTGTCAACCTGCGCGATGCCGGGGACCCGGTGGAGCTGGCCGCCCTCTACGATGAGGCGGGCGCCGACGAGCTGGTCTTTCTCGATATCTCCGCCTCCCACGAGGGGCGCGAGACAATGGTGGACGTGGTGCGCCAGACGGCGTCCCGCATCGCCATCCCCTTCACCGTCGGCGGCGGCATCCGCACGGTGGAGGACATGAAGCGCCTCCTGCGCGCCGGGGCGGACAAGGTGTCCATCAACACGTCGGCTGTGCACAATCCGCGCCTGGTTGCGGAAGGGGCGCGCTTGTTCGGCAGCCAGTGCATCGTCGTGGCCATCGATGCCCGCTGGAATCCGGACACGGGGCGTTGGGAAGTCTACACCCATGGCGGACGGAAGGCGACGGGACTTGACGCCGTGGAATGGGCCCGGCGGGCCGAGGCGCTGGGGGCGGGGGAGATCCTCCTGACCAGCATGGACGCCGACGGACGCCGGGACGGCTACGACCTCGCCTTGACCCGGACGGTGGCCGAGGCGGTGGGCATCCCCGTCATCGCCTCGGGCGGGGCCGGGACGGCGGAACACATTTATGCCGTGCTGACGGAAGGAAAAGCCGACGCCGCGCTGGCGGCGTCCATCTTTCACTACCGCGAGACGTCAATCGGCCAGGTGAAGGCCTATTTGCGCGAGCGGGGGGTGTCGGTGCGTGTCTGAACCGCGACTGTCCATACCGTGGGACGCGCTCCGCTTTGACGAACGGGGGCTGATCCCGGTGATCGTGCAGGACGTGTCCAGCGGCGATATCTTGATGTTCGCCTTTGCCAACCGCGACGCGCTGATCCAGACGGTGCAGACGGGGGAGGCCCACTTCTACAGCCGCTCGCGGCAGGCGCTGTGGCGCAAGGGGGCCACGTCGGGGAATGTGCAGCGCGTCGTGCGCATCCGTTACGACTGCGACGGCGACTGCCTCCTGTACGAGGTGGAGATGCAGGGCCCGGCCTGCCACGAGGGCACGCCGTCGTGTTTTCACCGCACGCTGTGGGCCGCGGAGGCGGCCGCGTCGCCGGGACGGGCGTCTCTGGCCGTGCTGACCCTCCTGGAGCGGGTGATTGCCCGGCGCGACCGTGAGCGGCCGGAGGGGTCCTACACGACCTACCTCTTCGACAAGGGCCTGGACAAGATCCTCAAGAAGGTGGGCGAAGAGGCGAGCGAGGTCATCATTGCCGCCAAAAACACATCGCCCGACGAGCTGCGCTACGAGGCAGCCGACCTGCTCTATCACCTGCTCGTCCTGTTGCGCGCCGCTCGGGTGCCCCTTGAGGCGGTGCTGGAGGAGCTGGCCGCGCGGCACAAGCCCTCGTAGGGGTATGGTATACTGATAGCAAATCCAAGCGATGGCCCGGAGGTTGCCATGCCCCGACACGTGTCCCAATCCTTGCGCACCGTGCGCCCATCGCGGCAAACCGTTGTCCCCCTGCCCGTTGGTGACGCGCAGTTCTTGTGCCGGCGCGCCCGCGCCCAGCAGCGGCGAAAGGCTTACGCCAAGGCCGTCCGCTTGCTTGAGCGGGCGCTGCAGCTCCAACCGGATGACGCGGAAGCCTGGTACCAGCTCGCCGAGGTGTTGGCCGAGGCGGGGCGGTTTGCCGAATCCAATGAAGCCCTCTGGCGGCTCCAGGAGCTGTGCCCCCAGTGGGCGGATGTGTGGTATTTTCTCGCTTCCAACTACGCCTACCTCGGGGCCTATGAAGAGGCCGAGGCGTGTGCCCTGCGCTATCTGGAGCGGGAGCCGCAGGGCGAATATGCGGCGCTGGCCCACGACCTGCTCGAAATGGTATACGAGGAGCTTCACCCGGCCGATGGCCCCGGCGTGCCGCCGCAGCACGGATCGATCCTCCAGCGTCATGAGCATGCCCGCGCGCTGCTCGAAGCGGGGCGGTTCCATGGGGCCCAGGCGATCCTGGAAGACCTCGTGAAGGCCCATCCCGAGTTTTTGCCGGCCCGCAACAACCTCGCCCTGGCGTACTACTATACGGGACGCCTTGAGCAGGCCGTGGCCACCGCGGAGGCGGTGCTCGCGCACGACCCGCACAACATCTACGCGCTCTGCAATCTCGCCGTGTTTTGCGTCAACCTGGGGGACTGGCCGCGGCTGGTGCGCCTCACGCAGCAGCTGGTGAAGCTGGTCCCCCTCCAGCCGGAGGCCATGTACAAGCTGGCCACCACGCTGGGCCTGTTGGGCGAGCATGCGCATGCACGCTTCCTGTTCCGCAAGTTGCTCTACTGGGCGCGGATGGAGGAGGCCCCGCTCCTTCATTTCGCCGCGGTGGCGGAGTACAACACGGGCCACCCCGAAGCGGCGCGGCGCCTGTGGGAAAAGGCAGTTCGCCTCAGTGGCGATCCGGTTGCCGCTTACTACTTGCAGGTGATGGAAGAGGTAGACGCGGGGATGCGGGCGGCGCCTGACGTGCTCCCGTACCAGCATCAAATTCCGCTCGAGGCCTATGAACAGGTGGTCCTGCTTGCGCCCCAGGACCTTCCGGAGGGACTGCGCAACGATCCGCTGGTGCGTGCCTCCTACCTGTGGGCGCTGCGCTTTGGCGACGAGGCGACCAAGCGGCGCGTGATCGAGGCGCTGGCCCAGCTGGGGGACAGCGAAGGGGAAGCGGCCCTGCGCCAGTTTCTTCGCGACCCCGATGAGGCCGATGACCTGAAGGTGGCGGCCTTTCTCGCCTTGCTGTCCCGAGGGGGGGACGGCCGCCTTGCGACGCCGGGGGACGGAGCGCCGGAGGCCGAGGGGGTCGTCTTCACGCCGTTCTCCCTCGTTGCGGACTGGCCGCCGGCGTGGCAAGAGGTGCTGAGGCTCCTCATGGTGCACTGTGGCGCGGATCGCCACAACCCCGTGTACCGCGAGGCGGTGGCCGTGTGGTGTACCTACGTGTTCGCGGAGCGCCCGGAGCCGC
The DNA here is from genome assembly GCA_017577925.1 of Bacillota bacterium. GTDB lineage: Bacteria > Bacillota > Bacilli > Calditerricolales > Calditerricolaceae > Calditerricola. The sequence continues at coordinate 4,022 of PKQU01000090.1, read as the reverse complement.
GCCGCATTCGCAAACCCGCCGCATGGGCGGCGGCGGTGGAGTATGTGGCGGCACAGCGGGCGGGACAGCCGGTCAAGCAGAAGGAACTGGCCGCCCGCTACGGGGTCGCGTCATCGGCGGTGTCCCGCATCGCCCGCCTGTTGCGCGTTACCCTTGCGAAGCCGTAGCCCGTTCGGTATGATCGGATTGGAAGCGGTGGTAGGGCACGGCGTTGTTTTTTCGCCGCAAAATCGAAAAATATCGATCCAGGAGGCGACGGCTATGACAGAAGAACGGCTGTACGATGTCATTATCGTCGGAGCCGGGCCGGCGGGAATGACCGCTGCCGTGTATGCGGCGCGGGCCAACCTGTCCACGCTGATGATCGAGCGCGGCGCGCCCGGCGGTCAGATGATGAACACGCAAGAAGTGGAGAACTACCCGGGATTTGCGCACATCCTGGGTCCCGAACTGTCCAACCTCATGTTCGAACATGCCAAAAAGTTCGGCGCCGAGTACGCCTACGGCGACGTCAAGCGCATCGTAGACGAAGGGCGCGTCAAGGTGGTCGACTGCGGCGACAAGCAGTACCGCGCCAAGACGGTGATTGTGGCCACGGGGGCCACGCCGCGGAAGCTCGGGGTGCCGGGTGAGCAGGAATTCTCGGGGCGCGGCGTGTCCTATTGCGCCGTGTGCGACGGGGCGTTTTTCAAAGGGAAGGAACTGGTGGTGGTCGGCGGTGGCGACTCGGCCGTGGAAGAGGGGGTCTTCTTGACCAATTTCGCGTCCAAGGTGACGATCGTTCACCGCCGCGACACGTTGCGCGCCCAGCCCATTTTGCAGAAGCGGGCCTTCGACAACCCGAAGGTGGACTTCGTCTGGAACCATGTGGTGGAAGAGATCCACGGGGACAGCAAGGTGACCGGCGTGCGACTCAAGCACGTCGAGACCGGCGAGACGCGCGAGTTTCCTTGCGACGGCGTGTTCATCTACATCGGGATGGAGCCCCTGTCCGCCTGCGTCCGAGACCTCGGGATCACGAACGAGGCCGGCTATATCGTGACCGACGAGCGGATGCGCACGAAGGTCCCTGGCATCTTTGCCGCCGGTGACGTGCGGGAAAAGGAGCTCCGGCAAATCGTCACCGCCACCAGCGACGGCAGCATCGCTGCCATGGAGGCCTATGCCTACATCCAAAGCCTAGAGGACTGACGCAGCGCCGGAACGCACGTGTGATAAATGTAACGGTTTGTTCATGATTTGTAACAGACCTGAAACATATTCGTCGTATACTAAAGGTGCGAAGCAACCCCCTTTGTTTTTGGTGTGCGCGGGTGATCGGGCCCGCGCTTTTTGTTTGGGTTCGGGCGGGGCTGCCGTCCCATTCCTTGTGAGTCCCGTTGGATTGGTGATATGCTTAAGGTTGAGAGGTGACAGCGGATGCAGCGGGTGACGAACTGCGTGCTGCGGGACGGAGACCGCGTGCTCCTGTTGCGCAAACCGCGCCGCGGCTGGTGGGTGGCGCCGGGCGGGAAGATGGAACCCAGCGAGAGCGTGACCGAGGCGGTGATCCGGGAGTACCGCGAGGAGACGGGCCTGACCTTGGTCGACCCGGCGCTGCGCGGCGTGTTTACCGTGCTGATCGAAGACGGCGGGCGTGTCGTCGACGAATGGATGCTGTTCACGTTTTACGCCGAGCGTTATGAGGGAAAACCGGTAATGGAGTCGCCGGAGGGCAGCCTGGCGTGGCACGAGGTTTCGCGCATCCCGGAGCTTCCAACCGCGCCGGGTGACCAGCTGTTTTTGACCCACATCGCGCAAGGCGGCGGGATGATCACCGGGAAGTTCCGGTACACGCCGGACTACGCCTTGCTCGAGTACGTTATCGACCGCCGCGAATAAACGGGAGAACCGTTTGCGGGCGGCAAAGGGGGAGGGAGGCATGGCGGACCGGCAGGGCAAGCAGCGGGTCAACTTGGTGATCATTACGGGGATGTCGGGCGCGGGGAAGACCGTGGCCATGCAGAGCCTGGAGGACCTCGGTTTTTTTTGTGTCGACAACCTTCCCCCGGTGCTGATCCCCAAGTTTGCCGACGTGATCCAGCAGTCGGGCGGCAAGATCGAAAAGGTGGCCCTGGTAATCGACCTGCGGGGCCGGGAGTTCTTCCAATCGCTGTTTGACGCCTTCGAGCAGTTGGCCCACATGCCGGGCGTGCGCACGTACATCCTCTTTCTCGACGCCAGTGACCAGGTGCTCATCCAGCGGTACAAGGAGACGCGGCGGCGCCATCCGATGGCCGGTGACGGCTCGGTGCTCGACGGCATTCGCCGGGAGCGCCGGCTCCTCGAGGAGCTGAAGGGGCGGGCCAATGAGGTGATCGACACGACGAACCTCCGTCCGGCGCAGCTGAAGGAACGGCTGGCGCAGCGCTTCGGGCAGCTCGCGCTCAATCGGCTGGCCGTTCACGTCGTGTCCTTCGGGTTCAAGTACGGCCTGCCCCTGGACGCCGACCTGGTGTTTGACGTGCGCTTCTTGCCCAATCCGCACTACATTCCGGCCTTGCGGACCCAGACGGGGTGTGATCCGGCCGTGTACGAGTACGTATTCCAGTGGAAGGAAACGCAGGAGTTTGTCGACAAGCTGCTTGCCCTGTTGCGGTTTCTTCTTCCCTATTACGAGCGGGAGGGGAAGAACCACGTCGTCATCGGCATCGGCTGCACGGGTGGCAAGCACCGGTCGGTGGCCATCGCCGAGTACCTGGCGCGCGCGTTGCGCGACGCCTACGGGGTGACGGTGACGCACCGCGATTTGCAGAAGGACGATCCGACACGCCGAGGAGAGGCGAGGGCATGACGCCGGTCGTGCGGGGTGAAGGGCGCGGCAAACCGCGCGTCGTCGTCATCGGTGGCGGGACGGGGCTCTCCGTGCTCCTGCGCGGGCTGAAGGAGCGCCCGGTGCACATTTCCGCCATCGTGACGGTGGCCGATGACGGCGGCAGCTCCGGGGTGCTGCGGGACGAGCTGAAGATGCCGCCGCCGGGAGACGTGCGCAACGTGTTGTTGGCCCTGGCCGATACGGAACCGCTCCTGGAGCGCCTGTTGCAGTATCGCTTCACCAACGGTACGGGATTGGCCGGGCACACGGTGGGCAATTTGTTGATCGCGGCAATGAAGGAAATCGAGGGCGATTTCGTCCGCGCGGTGAAGAAGCTGAGCCGCGTCCTCGCCGTGCGCGGCGACGTGTTGCCGGCGGCCAACCAGGCCATCGTCCTCAAGGCCGAGATGGAGGACGGCACCGTTGTCACCGGGGAGTCGAAAATTCCGCAGGCCGGTAAGCGCATTCGTCGTGTGTGGCTTGACCCGCCCGACGTTGCCCCGCTGCCCGAGGCGGTCGCCGCCCTGGAGCAGGCCGACGCCATCGTCCTCGGGCCGGGGAGCCTCTACACCAGCCTGCTCCCCAACCTGCTCGTGCCGGGCATCGTCGACGCCATCCGGCGGTCGGCGGCGGTGAAACTGTACATCTGCAACGTCATGACCCAACCGGGGGAAACGGACGGGTACAGCGCGGCCGACCACGTGCAGGCTCTCGTCGACCACGTCGGCGACCGGCTGTTTGATTACGTGATCGTGCACAGCGGACGGATTCCTCCCGAGGTCCGGCGGCGCTACGCCCAGGAGGGGAAAGAGCCGGTGCGTTGCGACCGCCGGCGGCTCGAGGCGATGGGATACCGGGTGATCGTCGACCAGCTTGCGGTCTGGCACACCTATCTGCGGCACAACGCCGCCCGGCTGTCCGACCACATTCTGCGCATCGTGGCGCAGCACCGCCAGAGGCAAGACGGGTAACGGTGGAAGGAGGGGGGCCGATGTCCTTTGCGCAGGAGACGAAGCGGGAGTTGACCCAGCTCGAAACGCCGCCGTGCTGCAAAAAAGCGGAACTGGCCGCCATGGTGCGCATGAATGGGACGGTGCAGTTCGGCCAGGGGCGCTTTATCCTCGACGTGTCGACGGAAAACGCGGCCATCGCCCGGCGGATTTTCACG
>PKQU01000089.1 GCA_017577925.1 Bacillota bacterium | reverse complement strand
AGATCCATAAACGGGTCGACGCCCAGGAGCTTTACGTTCCGCACCCGCGCGCCGTTCGGCAAGACCACCTCCAGGCGACCTTCCCCGTTGGCGGCAGTCTCCACCACATGATAGTTGGTGGCAATGTGCGCGCGGCCGTTCACCCGTTCGAAGACAAAGCCCGACCCCACTTCCCGATCGACGCTTTGCGTCGACCAAAAGTCCTCCTGCACCGTGACCACCCCGACCACCGCCTTCTCCACCTTGGCCACGGCGTCGGCGATGGCCGTGTTCACATCGACATTGATCGTGCGGTGTTCGCTGGGACCGGAAGGGGCGGGCGACGTGTCGCCGATGGGAGCGGGCTGGAGCGGTCCCCACCCCGCCGCCACCAGTCCGAAAAACACGACGAGCCCCCCGGCAATGCCCGACAAAAGGGGAACCCAAACGCGTGAAACACCCCGGCGACGCGGCGGGGCGGAAAATCCGTCATCATAAAAGCCCATCGCGGTCACCTCCACACGGTGCCCCGACAGGCGTGCCCGCGTCTCGGCGCGCCTGACGAGGTATGCGCAGTCCTCCTCGCGTCAAAGCTGGTACTGCACCATCCACCATCCTTCATTGTACCACTCCATCCTGATCCCGAGGAGGTCCCACCATGCGCAACGCCACGCTGCACGATGTCCACGTCCTGGCCCATCTGGCCGATCTGAAGGAAGACCTCTACCAGCAAACCCTGCTCACGACGGCGCTCATCGCGCTGCTAACCGAAAAGGGAATCCTGCACGACCGCGAACTGCTCGACAAATGCCGGCAGCTGGAGCAGGAGCTCGCGGCCGAGCTGCCGGCCCTCAGCCCAGATCATCCAGGCGCGTGGGACGATCGAAATACGTATCGAGCAACGTGAGGTCCTCGCCGTCCCGGAGCCCGTTTTCCTCCAAAATGGCCTGCACCGTTAAGCGGGCCAACTCCATGAGATTGTTGTCGCGGCTCAAATGAGCCAAGTACACCTTGGGACGCTCGCCGCCGATGATCTCCGCCAGGGCCTCTCCGCAGTCGTCGTTGGACAGATGGCCGACGTCGCTCAGGATGCGCCGCTTGACGCTCCACGGATAGGGCCCCATGCGCAACATCTCCACGTCGTGGTTGGCTTCGAAGATATACACGTCGGAGCCGGCCACCTTTTCTTTGATGCGGCTGCTGACATAGCCCAAATCCGTCGTCAGGCTCAGTTTTTGTTCCCCGTGGTACACGCAAAAGCCGACGGGCTCCGCCGCGTCGTGCGACACGCCGTACGACTCCACAAAGAGATCCCCAAACTGGAGCACCTCACCAGTCTCAAAGACGCGGCGCTGCTCGGGGGCAAGGGGACCCAGGCTGTCCCCGAGGGCCTCCCACGTGGCCGCGTTGGCGTAGACCGGCAGGTTGTACCGCCGGGCCAAAACGCCGACCCCTTTCACGTGATCGGCATGCTCGTGGGTGATGAGAATCGCGTCAAGCGACGCCGGGGAGATGCGCACCTCCTTGAGCGCCGCCTCGATTTGCCTCCCGCTGAGGCCCGCATCAATGAGCACATGGGCATGCGACGTTCCCACCACCAGCGCATTGCCCGTGCTGCCACTGGCCAGAATGGAATAGCGCATCCCCGACTCCTCCCGTCTCCCTTGTCCCATGCGTTCTCCCTCCATTATTTCAGGAGCAAGGACGCCCGTTCAAGAGACGGCGGACGCTCAATGCCGCCGGTGATGGCGTTGACGTAGTAGACACGGCCGGAAGCCAGGATGCGCCATACGGGCAGGAGGGCCTGCTCCTCGGAGCCCGTCGGATAGCCGGTATACCCGAGCTCAACGTGCTGGACAACGGCGCCCGGGGGAAGAAGTCCATTCCGGACGAGGGTAAACAGCGCGGCCTGCGGCGGCACCGCGGGATACGCGAGGCCCATTTGCCGCACTTCGGCGTACCGCTGCACATAGCCGCGCAGCACGCCGTTTTCCACCGTCGCTTCCACGGTCACGTCAAACAACGGCAAGTTGTTGACCGTCTGGACAAACACATGCCTGCTGTCCAGCGATTGCACCGGGTCGTACCGGTATTCGGGGAAGCGGAACACCTCGTCGGCCAAGCGTTCCGCGACCGCATCGGGCCGGGGACTCGGCACGTGCAGCGCCCGCTTCCACACCGCCAAAAGCAACCCTTGGTGCTCCCACACCTCTTTGCCGCCGGCGCGGACCGCTCCCAGGTCATACGGCGAGCGGACATAGAGCACGGCTACGTTGGGCACCGTCTCGGGAAGCGGAATCTCGACACGAATCCCCCACAGCTCCAGCAGGTCGCGCGTGGCATCCGCTGTCGCGTCGGCGCGGGATGACGCCGGTTCCCCGAGCACGCGGACCTTGTATACCTCGTGTCCGAGGAATAGGTCCAGCAGCAAGAAGGCGATGATAAGCAGCGTTTTCGCCCTACTCCAGTCCATGATGCCCCCGCCTCGTCTCCGCTTCCTGCCCGATCAGCAGCATCTCGCCCGTCGTACGCTCGAGAAGCCACACCGGCGTCAGGTCGACAAAGGTTTCGCGATAGCGGCACAGATAGGCCAGGCTCAACCGTTCGATGTCGCGGGTCGGGATGTGCCACGCCGCAAGCTGCCGCAGGACGTCCGCCACATGGGGCAGCGCCGTCGCCTCGTGCCCCACGTAGCGTTCCAGGCACACGGTGGAACGGGTGTACACGCGGACACCGCCTCCCCACACTTCCAGTTCCATGCGTCCTACGTCACGGCCCTCCGGCCCCACCAGCGGATACCCGTTCAGGTACTCGCGAAAGCGCACCCGCTGGCGACCGTCCTCCCCCTGCGTCAACCGAGCCAGGGCGAAGGATCCGGTCCAGCCCCCATGGCGGTTGACGAACTGGACGGCCATCGACAGGCCGTCGGGCTGCTTCACCGGCGTCATTTGGACGGTCCGGTCGTAATAGTCCAGCAGATAGTCCTTCCCCGCCATCTGTACCGTCCGATGGCCATCAGTGTAAACCATTCGGCCATCCGCCTCGCGCCCGGAACGGATCAGTCTCGGGTTGACGAACAGCGACTGCACAAAGGCGCGGTCGGGAATGGTTCGGTACTCGTAACGAAACTTTCGCACGCGAGGCGGATCGGCGGGCACGTACAACACGCGGGCCAGCCCGTCGCGCCCGTTGGGAGACGCGATCGGCATCGCCTCGACGCGAAGCGAGGCGCGGCCCATCTTCAGGTAGGCGTCTAGCGCCTGGGTGGTCAGGTTGGGCCGGGCCGCCACCGCCTTTCCGAGCGCATCGGACACCCAGTAGGCCCGTAGTCCCCCCTTCCCGTCGCGGTAGACCACAATGCGTCGCACCGTGGGAAGAACCGGCGCGAGGGCCTCCCTGTCGACCCCCAGCGGTTGCAGGAGGGTTACGGGAATTTCTCCTCCGAAGACCAGCTCGAGTCCCGTTCCGCGCCGCGCATACGCTTCCCACACGGTTCGGGTATAAGGCTCCGGAACAAAGCCCTGGAAGGTCCATTCGCGGAAGCGTACGGCGATCACGCCATGGATCGGTGTTCCCGGATAGGCAGCGGTGTGCGTGCCGTCGCCATGGTGAAACACCACTTCAACCGGGGTCACGACGTCAAAAAGCCCGCGCTTTTCCCCGATCGATGCGGTCGGCACATAGGTCTCCCCCTCGAGGGGCAGCGTCTCCGGGGCAGCGTCCCACAACATCCAGGACAAGGCCGCGCTCAGCGCCACCAGGATGCTCAGCACCGCCGTCTTAACCCGTTCCCACATCGGCCGCTCGCGCCTCCTCGTCGAGGGGCAGGCGAACCGTCACCGTGGTCCCCCTGCCCACCTCGCTGTCGATGACAATCTCGCCGCCGTGGGCGCGAACAATTTCCCGGGCAATGGACAGCCCCAGCCCCGTTCCGCCCAGCTCCCGGGACCGCGCCTTGTCCACGCGATAAAAGCGCTCAAAGACCCGCGGCAGGTCCTCGGCGGGGATGCCGATCCCCGTATCGGTGACGGTGACCGTCACCCACGGCCCGTCGGCGCGCGCGGAGACGGAAACGGTTCCCCCCGGACCGGTGTACTTGAGGGCGTTGGACAGCAAATTGTCAAACACCTGCAGCATCTTGTCCCGATCCAGAGAAATGGGCGGAAGCGGATCGGCCAAGGAGAGGGTCAAGGCGATGTTCCGCGCGTCGGCCTGGAACTGAAAATGTTCCTTCACCTGATACAGCAGGTGCGACAGGGACGTGGGGGTTTTTTCCATGCGCCACTGCTTGGAATCGATTTTGGACAATTGCAACAAATCGTGGACAAGGCGGATCATGCGTTCCGTCTCGTTTTGCGCCACGCGCAGAAAGCGCGGCCCGAGTTCGGGATCGCCCATCACGCCTTCCTGAAGCACTTCGAGATAGCTTTTGAGGGTGGTCAACGGCGTACGCAGCTCGTGGGACACGTTGGCCACGAATTCGCGCCGTTCCCGCTCGAGCGTTTCCTGCTCCGTGACGTCGGACAGCACGGCAATCACCCCGCGCCGCGCCGTGCCGCGACGGATGGGGGTGATGGCGATTCGCAGAAACCGCGGGCGGTGGGCCCCCTCCTCTTGCTCCACAATCCACGCCCCACCGGCACCCACACCGTCTTCCGGGTCGCGGTCCCTGGGAAACGGCAAGCATTCCACCAGCGGCAGCCCGAGAAGGGCGTCCTCGGTCCGGCCCAGCATGTGGGCGGCGCGCCGGTTGACGAGGATGACGCGACCGCGGGAGTCGGCCGCCACCACCCCGTCCTGCATGTTGGCCAGCACGGAGGCAAGTTTTTCCCGCTCTTCCTCATGGTCCGCCAGCGCCTTCTGCAGGCGCGCCGTCAGGTGGTTGAAGGCCCGGCCCAGCTGGCCGATCTCGTCGTCGCTGTAAATGCGTACACGACGGGTGAAATCGCCCTTGGCCATGGCATCGGTTTGCCGGATAATGTCCTGGATGGGGCGTGTAATGGTGCGCGACAGCGCCGCCCCCAGCACCGCAGCGAGCACAACGGCCAACACGCCCGCCGTGGCCAGGATGCCGTTGATCCGGTGCAGAACGCCGTACATTGGCTCCAGCGATGCCTTCACCCACACGGCCCCCAGCACGGCATCCCCCCGTTTGACGGGCACCGCCACCACCTGCACGCGATCACCCGTGCCCGGATCGTTCCGCACCGTCTCCGTCGGCGTGCCCAGAAGGGCACGGTACACTTCGAGATACCCGTTTTTCTTTCCCACCACATTCCCCGTGTCAAACGACGCCGCCAGGATGGTGCCGTTCCGGTCGATCACCTGCACCTCGCTGCCGATAACGGAGACGAAGCGGCTAACAAGCGTCGGCAGGTTGCCGCCGAGGTCCGCCGGCACCCCCTTTTCGGCATAGGCTGCCAGGTACGGCTCCACATGGGCCGCCAGCAAATCGGTCTGGGCGCGCACCGTGGTGCGAAAGTTCTCCAAATAGAACTGTTCAATGGCGCGCACGGAATACGCCCCCGCAAACTGGAGCACGAGGATCAGCAGAAGAATGTAGACGAGCACCACTTTGGCGCGGATCGAGCGAAACAGCCGCCCCATCGTCACACGCCCCCATCACCCGGAGCAGTGAGCAGGTAGCCGACGCCGCGGCGCGTGAGGAGATAAGCCGGCTGGCTGGGGCAATCCTCGATTTTCTCCCGCAGGCGGCGCACGGTGACATCAACGGTGCGGACGTCGCCGTAATAGTCGTACCCCCAGACGGCCTCCAGCAGGTGCTCGCGTGTCAGCACCTTGCCCCGATGCCGGGCGAAATAAGCCAACAATTCAAACTCGCGCTGGGTAAGCCGGATCGGTTGCCCCCGCTTGACCACCCGGTAGGCCCCCAGGTCGATGACCAGGTCCCCGATTTTCCAGACGTTCTTTTCGTCCCGCGCCCCGCGCTGCAACCGCCGCAGGTTGGCCTTCACGCGGGCGATCAGTTCCCGCATGCCAAAGGGCTTGGTGACATAGTCGTCGGCGCCGAGCTCCAGCCCCATCACGACGTCGAATTCCGCATCCCGCGCGGTAATCATGATGATGGGGACGTCCGATTCCTGGCGGATGTCGCGGCAAACGGCAAACCCGTCTTTTTTGGGGAGCATGATGTCGAGCAAAATGAGATCCGGCCTGTCGCGGCGCGCCTTTTCCACCGCCTCTTCGCCGTCGAAGGCCAGGAGGACGCCGAAGCCTTCCTTCTCGAGGCTGAATTTGAGGATCTCCGCGATCGGCCGTTCATCGTCCACCACCAAAATGCGCCCACGCATGGGCTTCCCCCCTCGCTCGACCTGCATTCGAACCCGGAAAGAAGCGGCGTTCGCCGGAAAACAAAAGCGCCCCCACCCGGGGGCACCCTTGTCGACTACAGGTAGCGCAGCGGATTCACCTTGACCCCGTTTCGGATCACTTCAAAGTGCAAATGCACGCCCGTAGCATGGCCGGTGTCGCCCATGACGCCGATCACCTGCCCTTTTTCCACCACGGCGCCGACGCGCGTTTTGATTCGGTCCAGGTGGCCATACAGGGTGCGCAGGCCGTTGCCGTGATCGAGAATCACCGTGTACCCATAATCACCGTTCCAGCCGGCAAACACCACGCGACCGTTGTCGGCAGCCAAGATGTCGCGGTTCCGGGCGCCGGCGATGTCGAGGCCGGTATGCATCTTGCCCCACCGGTAGTGGAATCCGCTCGTGATGCGTCCCCCGCGTGTCGGCCACGCCAATCTCCCCGTCCCTTTCGACGCGATCACCTTGGTTCCCTTCACGATTACCTTCGTCACCGGTTCGGCGAGCACCGCCTGCGACAGCAGCTCCTTGTTCACCAAGGCGCCGTTTTTCTTGACGAGCCGATAGGTGACGCGCTTCTGCCCGTTTTTCCCTTCCCGGATGACCCGCGTTTCCCCCTGCGGGAGGTGGGGATCCCGACGCACCTCGACGGCGAACGGCATCGTCTCGACCACCGTCACCTCTTCCACCGTTTTCACCGTCACCTTGGGCCGACGCGCCGTCACGTTGACCGTTTGCCCGATTTGCAACAGGGTACCCTCCGTCAGGCCGGGATTGAGCCGCTTAAGCTCGGCTGTTGTCAGGTTGTAGCGGGCGGCGATACAAGATAGGCAGTCGCCCGGCTGCACTACATGCCGCTTCGGCTCCGGCGTACCCGTCTCCAACAGCTTCCTCAACTCCGCTTCCGTCAGCACCTCGCGCGGGTCAACCTTTGCCGGCTCAACGTCGATGCGCTCGACAAACGACACCTGCCGCGTTGCGCGATTTTCCTCCGCTCGTGAGGCGATGGTCACCGCGCGCTTCGGGGAAGCAAGCTCCGGTGCATAGCTAGCCTTGATGGCATTGAGGACGCGCGCCACCGTCTGCGCATCGGGCGCATACGCCACCGTCTTGCCGTCGATCACCACCCGGACGGCCTCCGCCTTCACCCGGACGCGCTGGGCGAGGGTGCGCAACGTGCCCGCGTTGTCAAAGGCACCCTTATACGCCCGCCGCTCCGCAACGCGCAAGGACGCGTCCACGTGGAGGCGAAGTCCGTCATGCTGGGCAGCATATTTTCGGGTTTGGTTGTCCAGCCACGCGCGCACGATCCCCGGATCGCTCACGGTCCCGATGTACGCACCGTTCCAGTAGACATCGTACACCGTCCGCGCGTGCGCCTGGTAATGCTGAAACGCAAACGCCGCGGTGGCAATCAGAATGGACAGGACCACCACGCCCTTCGCCATGATTGATTTTTCCTTCATCGTACCCTCCTCGTCCTACCGAAAGGTTCTGCTCCCCACCCTCCTCCGCATTCCGACACGCGCCGCAATACGGAATATTCTGGAACATAAACAAAACGCGAGCAACGGCAGGTTTCGCTGTTCTCCTCCCCTCTTCGCCAAAAATGGACAAGCCTTGGCACGCTTTCCACTGTACCACAACTGATTTCCGACGATCAAGGTCAGATTTTGGAATAGGTTTCGACAACTTTGCAAACACTACCGGTACCGCACGCCAAACAAAAGGAGGGCACAAGATGGAGGAACGAACGATCCTGGCCGCCTTTCGCTCGGAAGACGACGCGCGCACGGCCGCGCGGCGGCTGCGCGATCTGGGCATCGCGGCGGTAGACATCGGCCGGGTACACCCGTACCCCCATGAGGGTGCGGCTGACCGGCCGACCCATCCGCTGACCGGGCGCATCCAGAGCCTGGCGAACCTCACCTTGGGGGCGGCGGACCCCAACCCCGATGCCGCCGCTCTGCTGGCCGCCGATGTGTCGGCCAGCGGCATGGCCGACGGCAATCCCTTCGAATTGGGCCGCGACATCGTCCTGACCGCCGTCGTCCCTGCCGCGCGCGCCGCGGAAGCCGAACGGATTGTGCGCGACGCGGGCGGAAGGCTGTAAAATCGTTCGCGTACGCTCTTCCCAACTCGATACATGAAAAATCCCCGCAAACTTCTGCGGGGATTTC
>PKQU01000267.1 GCA_017577925.1 Bacillota bacterium | reverse complement strand
CCGCAGCGCCTCGATGATCGACGCCTTCACCCCGAAGTCGATGACGACGACGTGCGGGCCGTCACCCGGCCACGTCGTCGGCACCCTCCGCGACACCCGCCCCACCGTGCCCCGCACCGGGCCCGGCTGCCAGTCCTTGGCCCGATCCGGATCGCGGGTGATGAGGCCATAGACGACGCGATGGCGGCGAATCAGCCGGGTGAGCGCCCGCGTGTCAACGTCGGCCAGGCCCGGGATCCCGAACCGCTCGAGGCGCGCGCACAGCGTCTCCGTCGCGCGGAAGTGGCTCGGCGCGTCACACGGCGTCTGCACGAGCACCCCGGCGAGGGCCGGACGGGCGCTCTCGTCGTCCTGCACGTTGAGACCGTAGTTTCCAATGAGGGGATAGGTAAAGGTCACGATCTGCCCGGCGTAGGAGGGATCGGTCAGCACCTCCTGGTAGCCGGTCATCCCCGTGTTGAAGACGAGCTCCCCCTCTGCCTCAACTGCCGCGCCGATCCACGTTCCTTCCATCACGTCCCCCGTGCTGAGAACCAAGTACCCGTTCACCGCCATCGCTCCCCTCTCCCACGTTTGTCATGCGCTCCTCCTGTTGATCACTCCGCCTTCGCGTCTCCCCCCTGCGCCGCCACCTCGTCCAGCGCCTCGGCCAGCGCCCGCACCGCCACCTCCACTTCCGCCGGCCCGATCGTAAACGGCGGCAGGAGGCGGATCACGTCCGTGCCCGCGGGCAGCATCAGCACGCCGCGCCTGCGCAGCGCCGCCAGGACGTCGGCCACCGGCACCGTCACCTGCACGCCGAGCATAAGGCCCAGACCGCGCACCTCGACCACCGCCGGCATTCGCGTGGCCAGTTCCGCCAGCCGCTCCTTCAAGAGGGCCCCCATTGCGCGCACCCGCTCGAGCCACCCGCCGCGCTCCAGCTCCTCCAGTGTGGCTAACGCCGCGGCCATGGCCACGGGATTGCCGCCAAAGGTGGTGCCGTGGCTTCCCGGTCCAAAGGCATCGGACAGAAACGCCTTGGCCAGCATCGCTCCGACGGGAAGGCCGCTGCCCAACCCCTTGGCCAGCGTCACGACATCCGGCACCACGCCATACTGCTGGAACGCAAAGAGCGTGCCCGTGCGTCCCAGGCCGGTCTGCACCTCGTCGACAATGAAGAGGAGGTCCCGTCGACGGCACAATTCGGCCACACCGCGCACAAAGGCCGGTTCCGCCGGCACCACGCCGCCCTCCCCTAGCACGAGTTCCAGCATGACCGCCGCCGTGTTGTCCGTCACGGCGGCCTCCAGCGCCGCCAGGTCCCCGTAGGGTACCGACCGGAAGCCTTCCGGCAGCGGGGCAAAGCCCGTCTTCACCTTCTCCTGCCCCGTCGCCGTCAGCGTGGCCAGGGTGCGGCCGTGGAAGGACCGGTGAAAGGTGACCACCTCATATCGCTTTTCCCCTTTCACCACCTGGAAGTAGCGCCGGGCCAGCTTGATCGCCGCCTCGTTGGCCTCGGCCCCGCTGTTGCAGAAGAAGGCGCGGTCAAGACCGCTCAGCGTGCACAGCTTCTCCGCCAGGCGTTCCTGAAGGGGGATGTGAAAGAAGTTCGAGCAGTGCCACAGGGCTTCCAGCTGCGCCGCCACGGCCTGTTTCACCGCCTCCGGTACGTGGCCGAGGTTGGTCACACCGATGCCCGAAGTGAAGTCGAGGTAGCGCCGCCCGCTCTCGTCCCACAGCCAGTGCTTCTCCCCGCGCACGGCCCGCACCGGCCAGCGGGCATAGGTGTCAAACA
>PKQU01000088.1 GCA_017577925.1 Bacillota bacterium | reverse complement strand
AACGCGTTCAGCCGACGGGTCCGAATCGGTCGAGGGCTTAACCCACTCCCCACACCCCGCGGTCCGGTTTTCAGGGTGCAAACCCTTTCCTTCATCGAGCGGGAGTGGCGGAATTGGCAGACGCGCTAGACTCAGGATCTAGTGGCCGTTGAGGCCGTGGAGGTTCAAGTCCTCTCTCCCGCACCATACATATAGAGCGCTTCCCCACTGCTCACGTTGGGCAGTGGGGTTTTGCCTTTTGGCCTTCTGCCGGCCGCTGGGGTTCTCCCGCTGGCCAAAGCAGGTTGAAAGATGCATTGAGGGTCCTGGTCGCATGGCGGCGGCCAGGACCCTTTGTCTCCATTTCGCCGGACGGATTCCCGGCGTTCATGTCAGGCGGGAGCGCGAGGAGGGGCGTGGCGTGCGCCGCAGATGGGGGGCGATGCGGGCGACGATGCGCTCGATGGAGGCTGCATCGGCCACGTCGTAGTCGCGGATGTCGACACGGACGACGGGACAGGCGCGAAAGGTGCGGATCCACTCGTCATACCGGCGATACAGCTCTTCCCAGTACGCCACCGGGGCATTCCGTTCCGCGGGACGCCCGCGCCGGGCCACGCGATCGAGGATGAGCGGCAGCGGACCTTCCAGGTAGATGAGCACGTCCGGGTGCGGGAAATACGGTGTCATCATCATCGCGTCGGCCAGCAGCGTGTACGTGCGGTAATCTTCCGGAGCCATCAAGCCGTTTTCGTACAGCATGCGGGCAAATATGCCGGCATCCTCGTAGATAGTCCGGTCCTGGACAACCCCGCCGCCGGATTGGAACAGGTGCATTTGTTCTTTGAAGCGTTCCGCGAGAAAATAGACCTGCAGGTGGAAACTCCAGCGCCGCTGGTCGGTGTAAAAGCGCGGCAGATACGGGTTGTCCGCCTTTTCCAGGGACGCACGGAAGCCCAGTGCGGCGGCGAGGCAACGGGTGAGCGTCGATTTGCCGACGCCGACGGTCCCCCCGATGGCAATGATGGCATCATCGGGGATGCGGTAAGCGTGGCGCAGCGGCGTGCCGGACATCGTTCCGCCCTCCTCGGCGTGGTTGGCGTTGGCGCAAACGTCATTCATTGTACCATACGGTGAACGGGTCTGTACCCGCCGGGGGCCTCATTCTCCCTCCGGAATTCGTTCCCGGGATCGGCGCCAGCTTGCGTGGTGCCGCTTAAAAAAGCGAACCTTATTAGAAATCCATCCGAGTAATGTTCGGGAATTGGTTGACATCCGCCGGGCGAGACGGTACACTGAAAGGGCAAGACGAATGAAGTATGGAAACGGTTTAAAGGATGTTCAAGTATTCACGAACAATAAAAGCGGAAACGCGTGAAACAGTACGGAAAGGACGGAGGGAACCATGCCGCAGATCGGCGCGGAAGGGCAGCAGCCGCTGGTGGGCGTGATCATGGGCAGCCGTTCGGATTGGGAGACGATGCGTGAGGCGTGTGCGGTGCTGGATGAGCTGGGCGTTTCCCATGAGGTGCGCGTGGTGTCGGCCCACCGCACGCCGGATGAAATGTTCCGCTATGCGGAGACAGCGGCGGACCGCGGCCTGGAGGTGATCATTGCCGGGGCCGGCGGGGCGGCCCACCTGCCGGGTATGGTGGCGGCCAAGACGGTGCTGCCGGTGATCGGTGTGCCGGTGGAATCGCGGGCCCTCAAGGGACTGGATTCGCTGCTGTCCATCGTGCAGATGCCCGGCGGCGTCCCGGTAGCCACGGTGGCCATCGGCAAGGCAGGCGCAGTCAACGCCGGGATCTTGGCCGCGGAGATTCTCGGGATCAAATATCCGGAAATCCGCCGGCGGCTGGCCGAACGGCGGGAGGAGCTCCGGCGACAGGTGCTGGAGCAGGCCGATCCGCGGGAGGCGTGAGCGGTGAAACGCTGTGCCGATCGGGTAACCCCTGCTTCTGTGGTGCTACCGGGCAGCACCGTGGGCATACTCGGCGGGGGACAGCTGGGCCGCATGCTGGCCCTGGCCGGCCGGCAGATGGGGTACCGTTTCGTTGTGCTGGACCCGACGCCGGACGCTCCGGCCGCCCAGGTGGCCGACCAGCAGATTCTCGCCTCCTTCGCCGACCGGGACGCGGCGCGCGCGCTCGCCGCGCGGGCCGATGTGATCACCTACGAGTTTGAGCACCTGGATGCCGAGGTTGTGGCGGAGCTGGAGGCGTGCGCCCACGTGCCGCAGGGTAGCCGCCTGCTGCGCATCACCCAGCATCGCCTGATGGAAAAGCGGGCCCTGGAAGCCTCCGGCATTCCGGTGGCGCCGTTTCGGGAGGTGGCCAGCCGGGCCGATCTCGAACGGGCCCTCGACGAGCTGGGCCTTCCCGCCGTGCTGAAAACGGCCACCGGGGGGTACGATGGCAAGGGACAGCGCGTCATCCGCGCGCGGGAGGAGGCCGGGCCGGCCTACGCCGACCTGGCGGGGCGAGGCCCTCTCGTACTGGAGGCCTGGGTGCCCTTCGTCAAGGAACTGTCGGTGGTGGTGGCCCGCCGGCAGGATGGCACGATGCGCCCCTTTCCGGTGGCGGAAAACGTGCACGTATCGGGCATCCTGCGCACGACGATGGTACCGGCTCGTGTCGACGAGATGACGGCGCGGCGGGCGACGGAGCTGGCCTGCGCCGCTGCTGAGCGCTTGAACGCCGTCGGGCTCCTGGCCGTGGAGATGTTCCTGACGGCTGACGGCGCCCTGCGCGTCAACGAGCTGGCGCCGCGGCCCCACAACTCCGGTCATTTCACGATGGATGCCTGCGTGACGTCGCAATTCGAGCAGCACCTGCGGGCTGTCTGCAACCTGCCCCTCGGTGACGTGCGGCTCCTCACGCCCGTCGTCATGGTCAACGTGCTTGGGGCGCACCTGCCGCGCCTGCTCCAGCGGCTTCCCTACCTCGACGCCCGGGTCAAGGTGCACCTGTACGGGAAGGCGGAGGCCCGGCCGATACGGAAAATGGGCCATGTCAACATTGTCGCCGATTCGGTGGACGAGGCCCTCGCCGTGGCCCGCGCCCTCGACGTGTGGGATGTCGTCGATGCCGGCAACGAACAGGCCGGGCGCGACGGATGAGGGTTCGCGGCCGCGCGAAACGCCCGGCAGCCGATCGGGATCCATTTCTGTGAACCGTGCAGCACGGGAGCATGCGAGGGAGGACAGACGGGATGATCGAACGCTATACACGCCCGGAGATGGGCGCCATCTGGACGGAGGAGAACAAGTTTCGCGCCTGGCTGGAGGTGGAGCTCCTGGCCTGCGAGGCGTGGGCCGAGCTGGGTGTCATTCCGCAGGAGGATGTGCGCAAGCTGCGGGAAAATGCCTCCTTTGACATCCGGCGCATCCACGAGATCGAGCGGGAAACGCGCCACGACGTGGTGGCGTTCACCCGCGCCGTGTCGGAGACCCTCGGCGAGGAGAAAAAATGGGTCCACTACGGCCTCACCTCCACTGATGTGGTGGACACGGCCCTCGGGTACCTCCTGAAGCAGGCCAATGCCATCCTCGAGCGCGACATCGAGCGGCTGATTGGCGTGCTGAAACGGAAAGCCGTTGAACACAAGTACACGGTGATGATGGGCCGCACCCACGGCGTTCATGCCGAGCCGACCACCTTCGGGCTGAAAATGGCCCTGTGGTACGCCGAGATGCAGCGCAACCTGGAGCGCTTTCGCTATGCGCGGAAGATGGTGGAGGTCGGCAAGATTTCCGGGGCGGTGGGCACCTATGCCAACGTCGACCCCTTCGTCGAGCAGTACGTGTGCCACAAGCTGGGCCTTGAGCCCGCGCCGATCTCGACGCAGACGTTGCAGCGCGACCGCCACGCCCACTACCTGAGCACGCTGGCCCTCATCGCCACGTCGCTGGAGAAGTTCGCCGTGGAGATCCGCGGCCTGCAGCGCAGCGAGATCCGTGAGGTGGAGGAGAAGTTCTACGCCGGGCAGAAGGGCTCGTCGGCCATGCCGCACAAGCGCAACCCGGTCGGTTCGGAGAACATCTCCGGCCTGGCGCGGGTCATCCGCGGCCACATGCTGGCGGCCTACGAAAACGTGCCTCTGTGGCACGAGCGGGACATCTCCCACTCCTCGGTGGAGCGGATCATCCTGCCCGACGCGACGATCCTGCTTAACTACATGCTCAACCGCTTCGCCGACATCGTGGAGAACCTCACCGTTTTCCCGGAGAACATGAAGCGGAACATGGAGAGGACCTACGGCCTCATCTATTCCCAGCGCGTCCTTCTTGCCCTCATTGACAAGGGCCTCAGCCGGGAAGCGGCCTACGACCTCGTCCAGCCGCGGGCGATGCAGGCGTGGGAGGAGGGGCGCTCCTTCCGCGAAATTCTGGAAAGCGACCCGGCCATCACGGCGCACCTGTCGCCGGAGGAGCTGGCCGACTGCTTTGACCCGCGCTGGCACCTGAAGCACGTGGACACCATCTTCCGGCGCCTCGGCCTCGACTGACGGAGACGGGTCGCAGCGCACGAGCCGGTCCCGGCGGCCCGCGACACGGGCCGCCGGGGCGGCGATCGAGGAGGGAAAACCCCATGGCGGAGGAACAACGTGCGACGGCACAACACCGGGCCGCGCGGCGGGAAGCGGCCCCCGACCTGCGCGAGGTGACCAAGGGCGCGCTCCTCTACGAGGGCAAGGCCAAGAAGGTGTACCGCACCAACGTGCCGGGGGCGTTGTGGATTGTCTTCAAGGACGACGCCACGGCGTTCAACGGGGAAAAACGGTCCGTTCTCGAGGGGAAGGGAGCGCTGGCGAACCGGATCAGTGCCCGCCTGTTCGCCCTCCTGACCGAGCGCGGCATCCCCAACCACTTCCTACGCCTGCTCTCGCCGACGGAGCAGCTGGTGCGCGAGGTGGCGATCCTGCCCCTCGAGGTAGTAGTGCGCAACGTGGCCGCCGGCTCGCTGGCCAAGCGGCTCGGCCTTGCGGAGGGCGCGATCCTGCCGAAACCGGTGGTGGAATGCTACTACAAAAACGATCGCCTCGGCGATCCGCTGGTGAACGACGACCACATCGCCGTGCTGAGCCTGGCCACGCCCCAGCAGTTGGCCCAAATGCGGACGTTGGCCCTGGCGGTGAACGACGCGCTTATGCCGTATCTGGCGCAGCGGGGCATCCGCCTCATCGACTTTAAGCTGGAGTTCGGCGTCACGGCGGAGGGCGAGCTGCTCGTGGCCGACGAGATCTCCCCGGACACGTGCCGGTTCTGGGACGCCGCAAGCGGGGAGAAGCTGGACAAGGATCGCTTTCGCCGCGACCTGGGCGGCGTTGTGGAGGCGTACGCGGAAATCTGGAAGCGCATCGGGGGGGATGGCGGATGGTGAAAGCCCGCGTGGTCGTGACGCTGAAGGACGGGGTGCTCGATCCCCAGGGCCAGGCGACGCAACGCGCCCTGCACGCCTTGGGGTACGGCGAGGTGGCCGAGGTGCGCATCGGCAAGGTGATCGAGCTCAACCTGGATACCGACGACCGGCAATGGGCCGCCGCACGCCTGAAGGAGATGTGCGACAGGCTCCTCGCCAATCCGGTCATCGAGTCGTACCGGATTGAGCGGGTGGAGGGATGACCGTGCGCGTGGCCGTGATCGTCTTTCCCGGTTCCAACTGTGACGTTGACATGGTCCGCGCCGTCGCCGACTGCCTGGGCGAGCCGGTCGACACCGTGTGGCACACGGCGGCCGATCTGTCCGCCTACGATGCCATCCTCCTGCCGGGCGGGTTTTCCTACGGCGACTACCTGCGCGCCGGGGCCATCGCCCGTTTCGCGCCGGTGATGCGGGAAGTGGTGAAGGCGGCGGATGCGGGCAAACCGGTCCTCGGGGTGTGCAACGGCTTTCAGATTCTTCTGGAAGCAGGGCTTTTGCCCGGGGCGATGCGGCGCAACGCGTCGCTCAAGTTCCGCTGCGAGACGGTCACCCTGCGCGTGGAGAACAACCGCACGCCCTTTACGCTGGACTACGCGCCGGGCGAGCACATCCGCATCCCCATCGCCCACGGCGAGGGGAACTACTACTGCGACGAGGCAACGCTGCAGCGGCTCCGGGCGGAAAACCGCGTCGTGTTCCGCTACGTCGGTGCCAATCCCAACGGGTCGGTGGACCATATCGCCGGGATTGCGAACGAGCGGGGCAACGTCCTGGGCATGATGCCGCACCCGGAGCGGGCCGTGCATGCACTGCTCGGCTCGACCGATGGCCGCCGCGTCTTCACGTCGCTGCTGCGGTACTGGAAGGAACGGACGGGAGGGGAGCGCCATGTCGCAAAAACGGCTCACGGCGGGCGGCACGACGCCGGCGGAGCAACCTGACCGAGCGGAGCGTCGCGAGCCGACGGCTGACGAGATCGCCGAACGGAAGTTGTATCGGGAAATGGGGTTGACCGACGACGAGTACGCGCGGGCGGTGCGGCTTCTCGGCCGGCGGCCCAATTACACGGAAACGGGCCTCTTCGCTGTCATGTGGTCGGAGCACTGCAGCTACAAGAACTCCAAGCCCGTCTTGAAACGCTTTCCGACCACGGGGCCGCGCGTACTGCAGGGGCCGGGCGAGGGAGCGGGCATCGTCGACATCGGCGACGGGCTGGCCGTGGTGTTTAAAATCGAAAGCCACAATCACCCCTCGGCCGTCGAGCCGTTCCAGGGCGCGGCCACCGGTGTGGGCGGGATTATCCGCGACGTCTTCTCCATGGGTGCCCGGCCGATTGCCCTGCTCAACGCCTTGCGTTTCGGCGAGCTGGACAGCCCCCGCGTGCGTTATCTTTTCGAGCAGGTGGTGGCCGGTATTGCCCACTACGGCAACTGCGTCGGCATCCCCACCGTGGGCGGGGAAGTGGTCTTCGACCCGTGCTACGAGGGTAACCCCCTCGTTAACGCCATGTGCGTCGGCCTCCTGCGGCACGAGCACATCCGAAAGGGCGTGGCCCGCGGGGCGGGCAATCCGGTGGTGTACGTGGGTTCGGCCACGGGACGCGACGGCATCCATGGCGCCACCTTTGCCTCGGAGGAGCTTTCGGAGGCGTCGGAGGAGAAGCGGCCGGCGGTGCAGGTGGGCGATCCCTTCGCCGAGAAGCTGCTCCTCGAGGCGTGCCTGGAGCTGATCGACCGCGGTCTCGTCCTCGGCATCCAGGACATGGGTGCGGCCGGTCTCACCTCGTCGAGCGCCGAGATGGCCAGCAAGGGCGGGTGCGGCATTGAGCTCGACCTCGACCGAGTGCCGCAGCGCGAGCCGAACCTGACGCCCTACGAGATGATGCTGTCCGAGTCGCAGGAGCGCATGCTGCTCGTGGTGGAAAAGGGGAAAGAGGAGGAGGTGCTGGCCGTCTGCCGCAAGTGGGGCCTCCATGCGGCGGTGATCGGCCGGGTGACCGGCGACGGCCTGCTCCGCGTGCGGCACCAGGGCGCGGTGGCGGCCGAGGTGCCGGTGAAGGCCCTGACCGACGGGGCCCCGGTGTACACGCGGCCGGTGGTGGAACCGGCTTACTTCCGCGAGCAGACCAAGGTGGACGTTACCGACCTGCCGGAGCCGGAGGACCTCGGCGCGGTGCTCACGTGCCTGCTCGCCCAGCCGACAATTGCCAGCAAGGAATGGGTGTACCGGCAGTACGACCACCAGGTGCAGGCACAGACAGCGGTGTGCCCGGGATCCGACGCGGCGGTGGTGTGGATCCGCGGGACGCGCAAGGCGCTGGCCTTTTCCACCGACGGCAACGGGCGCTACGTGTACCTCGACCCGTTGGCCGGCGGGGCCCTCGCCGTGGCCGAGGCGGCGCGCAACGTGGTGTGCGCCGGCGCCGAACCCCTGGCCCTGACCAACTGTCTCAATTTTGGCAACCCGGAGAAGCCGGGCATCTACTGGCAGTTCGTCCGCGCCGTCGAGGGCATGGCCCGCGCCTGCGAAGCCCTTGGGACGCCGGTGGTCAGCGGCAACGTCAGTTTCTACAACGAGACGAACGGTGCGGCAGTGTACCCCACGCCCATCGTCGGCATGGTCGGGCTCATTGAAGACGTGGCCCACATCACCACCCAGGCGTTCAAGGGCGCCGGCGCGCGCATCCTCCTCCTCGGGGAAACCGCCCCCGACGATCTCGGCGGCAGCGAGTACCAGAAGCTGGTGCGCGGTACCATTGCCGGTCGGCCGCCGAAGCTTGATCTCGAACGGGAACGAGCCGTGCAGCGCACCGTCCTGGAGGCGATCCGCCGCGGCTGGGTGACGGCGGCCCATGACCTGTCCGAGGGCGGGCTGGGTGTGGCCCTGGCGGAGATGGCCATTAGCGGTGGTGTCGGCGCCCGCGTGGAACTGGAGACAGACCTGCGGCCGGATTTCCTTCTTTTCAGCGAGAGCCCATCGCGGGTGCTCATTAGTGTGCCCGCAAGCCGTGTGGCCGACGTGATGGCCCTGGCGGAGGAACGCGGCGTGCCCTGCGCGGACATCGGCGAGACCGGCGGCGAGGATCTGGTCATCGCGATCAACGGGCAGGTG
>PKQU01000266.1 GCA_017577925.1 Bacillota bacterium | reverse complement strand
TGGGAGCGCTGCCGCGGCGCAACATCATCCGCGGCCTGCACATATGGGGCGAAAAAGCCTTCTACATCAGCGAAGGGCTGGGCCAGACCGCCCTGAACATCCGCCTGCGCTCGCGGCCGGAAGTGACATTGCACACGATCTACCAAGCTCAGCACAGCGCATAAGCGGCCTCCCGTTTCGTTGACGAATCTTGTGCCAATTGGTACACTTCGAAGTAAAGGAATACGCGGCAGGTTCACGCCACTGGGGTTTTGCGCGGAAGGTGCGCGAAACGGGCACCTGTCCGCCTGAATGCGATTGGGGACAGGGAAATCATTACGGCGTCCGCAGTGGATGCCGTTTTTTCGTGTCCATCGGGAGGTGACCCGCCATGACCCACGTCTTGCACGTGATCACCGACGGCAAAACGCCGCTCGACGGGGTATGCGCGCGCCTCCGCCAGATCCGGGACAGTGTCGACTACGTACACCTGCGGGAAAAACATCGCCCGGCCGGCGAGCAATGGACGTGGGCCTGTCGCCTGGCCGACGCGCTGGGCGACCCGAAACGGCTCATCGTCAACGACCGCGTCGACGTGGCCCGCGCGCTTGGCGCCTTTGGTGCCCACCTTCCCGCCCACGGGCTGCCGCCCAGCGCGGCGCGCCGCGTCCTCCAAAGCGAACAGGCGGTGGGCGTTTCGGTGCACAGCGTCGAGGAGGCCGAAGCGGCGGAAGCGCAGGGAGCCGACTACGTGCTGTTTGGCCACGTCTTTGCCACGGACTCCAAGCCCGGCCTGCCGCCCCGCGGCCTCGAGGCCCTGCGCGACGTGGTGGAACGCGTCGCCATCCCGGTGATCGCCATCGGCGGCATTACGGTAGAAAACGTGGGCGCGGTTTTGGAGACGGGCTGCGCCGGCATTGCCGTGATGTCCGCCGTCTGGTCCACCGACCGGCCGGCTGCGGTGGTGAGCGCCTTGCGCGAGGTCATGGCCGGTTGTACCGTGCACCCGCGCACTGCATGGCGTCCCCACCCAAGCGGCGCGCCGCCGCGAACCCTTTAGGGAAGGAGGTAGCCTCCATGCCCATTACACAGCCGTCCGCCGATGTCGTCATCGTTGGCGGCGGGATCATCGGTTGCGCCATCGCCTACTCCCTGGCCAAGGATGGTACGCGCGTGACCATCGTGGAACGCGACACCGTCGGCGCCCACGCCTCCAGCGCCGCGGCAGGCATGCTGGGGGCGCAGGTGGAAACGACCCACCCCGGTCCCTTCGTCTCCCTTTGCCTGGAAAGCCGCGCGCGGTTTGCCCGCCTCGCCGACGAACTGTACGCCGTTACGGGCATCGACGTCGAGCTGAACCGCGCCGGACTCTTGCGCCTGGCCCAAAGCGAAGAGGAGCGGCAAGCTCTCCTGGCGCGCGCCGAATGGCAGCGGGCCTTCGGCGAGTCGGCCGAGTGGCTAGACGGCTCCGCCCTGCGGGACATGGAGCCGGCGGTGTCCGATGCCGTCGTCGGTGCCCTGTCCATCCCCGGCGACCACCAGGTGAACGCGGCCAAGCTGACGCGCGCCTTCGCCGAAGCGGCCGTGCGCAGCGGTGCGCGGATTGTCGAGCACAGCGCGGTGGAACGCTTCCTTATGGACGGCAAGCGCGTGGTCGGCGTGGAGACGGAAACGGGCGTGCACCGGGCCGAGTGGACCGTCCTGGCCGCCGGCGCGTGGAGCGGCGTTCTCGGACGGCGGCTCGGGCTTCGCCTCCCCGTTGGGCCGGTGAAAGGGGAGTCGCTGTCCGTCACGTTGCCCGCCGT
>PKQU01000265.1 GCA_017577925.1 Bacillota bacterium | reverse complement strand
CCGTGGCCCGGGGTGCCAAGCGCGCCCTCATCGTCGCCGATATGCCGTTTCTGACGTACCACGGCACCCGCGAGGAGACGCTGAAGAATGCTGGCCGCCTGATTCAGGAAGGCCACGCCCACGCGGTGAAGATGGAGGGCGGGGAGGAAATCCTGCCCGCCGTGCGCGCCTGCGTGCAGGCCGGCATTCCCGTGATGGGGCACCTGGGCCTCACCCCGCAAGCCGTGCACCAGCTCGGCGGCTACAAGGTACAGGGAAAGGACGTCGCCTCGGCGCGCAAGATCGTCGAGGACGCCAAGCGGCTGGAGGAAGCCGGCGTTTTTTCCATCGTCTTAGAATGCGTGCCCGAGGCCCTGGCGCAGCTGGTGACGGAGACGGTCTCCGTGCCGACGATCGGCATCGGCGCCGGAGCGTCGTGTGACGGGCAGGTGCTGGTGTTTCACGACCTTGTGGGCTTTGCCAGCGACTTGAAACCGAAGTTTGTCAAACAGTATGCCGATATCGGCCAAACGATCCGGGCTGCGGTGGAGCGCTACGCCGACGAGGTGCGGCGGCGGGCCTTCCCCGGACCGGAGCACACCTTTGCCATGGCCGACGGCGTGCTGGAACGCCTGTACGGGGAGACGGTGCAATGAAGGTAGTCAAGCGGATTGACGAAGTCCGCGCCGCGGTGCAACGGGCGCGGGAAGCGGGAAAACGGATCGGTTTTGTCCCGACGATGGGCTACCTGCACGAAGGGCACCTTTCCCTCGTCGACCGCGCGCGGGAGATGACCGACTACGTCGTGATGAGCATCTTCGTCAACCCGCTGCAATTTGGTCCGAACGAGGACTACGACCGCTACCCGCGCGACCTGGAGCGGGATGAGCGGTTGGCGCGCCAGCGGGGAGTGGACCTGCTGTTTGCTCCCGACGTGGCGGAAATGTATCCCGAGCCGATCAAGACAAAGGTACACGTGGCTGACTTGAGCGCCCCCCTCTGCGGCGCCTCCCGCCCCGGTCACTTCGACGGCGTGGCGACGGTGGTGCTCAAGCTGTTCAACATCGTCCAGCCCGACTACGCCTTCTTCGGGCTGAAGGACGCGCAGCAGGTGGCGGTCGTTTCGCGAATGGTGCGCGACCTGAACGTCCCGGTCACCATCGTGCCGTGCCCCATTGTGCGCGAGGCGGACGGGCTCGCCATGAGCTCGCGCAACGTGTACCTGTCGGCGGAGGAGCGCCGCCAGGCCATCGTGCTGTACGAAAGCCTGCAGTGGGCAAAGGACGCCATAGCCAGCGGCGTGCGCGACTGGGAGACCCTCAAACGGGGCGTGCGCGAGCGGATCGCGCAAAAGCCGCTGGCAGACATTGACTACGTCGACATCCTGGCCTATCCCGATCTCGTTCCGCCGCGGGGCGTCCCGGGGGAACAGGTGCTGATCGCCGTGGCCGTGCGCTTCGGCCGCACGCGCCTTATTGACAACGCGCTCGTCACCCTCGACTGAGGGACGAAAGGGGGAACGCCGATGTTTCGCACGATGATGAAGGCAAAAATCCATCGCGCCACGGTGACGGAGGCCAACCTCAACTACGTCGGGAGCATCACCATCGACGCGGACATCCTCGACGCGGTGGACATCCTGCCCAACGAAAAAGTCCAGGTGGTGAACAACCACAACGGTGCGCGCTTTGAGACGTACGTGATTCCCGGCCCGCGCGGCAGCGGCGTCATCTGCCTGAACGGCGCGGCGGCCCGCCTGGTCCAGCCCGGGGACGTCATCATCATCATCTCCTATGCCCTCATGACCG
>PKQU01000087.1 GCA_017577925.1 Bacillota bacterium | reverse complement strand
CGTGCAGCCGGGCTGGCAGGCCCTCGATGTCTGTTGCGGAACATGCGACTGGGCGATCAGCCTGGCCGAGGCGGTCGGCCCCCATGGCCGCGTCGTTGGCCTCGACTTCAGCGCGAACATGCTCGCCGTCGGCGAGAAAAAGGTCCGCGCGCGGGGACTCGACGACCGTACCGAGCTGGTGCTGGGCAACGCGATGGACCTGCCCTTTGCCGACAACACCTTCGACTGCGCCACGATCGGGTTTGCGCTGCGCAACGTACCCGACATCCGTCGGGTACTGTCCGAGATGCGGCGGGTGGTCAAACCCGGAGGCATGGTCGTGTCCATCGACGTGTCTAAGCCGCTGTGGAAGCCCTACCGCGCCCTGTTTTACCTGTACGTCTTCTACATTCTGCCCCTTTTGGGGAAGGTGTTTGCCGGAAAGTACGACGAATACCGCTGGCTGCCGGAATCGCTGATCGATTTCCCCGACAGCGTGGCGCTGGCACGCGTGTTTGAGGAAGTCGGCCTGACGGACGTGTTCGTCAAGCGGTTCTGCGGCGGCGCGGCGGCGTTGCACATCGGGTACAAACCCAGGCCGGAGCCCAAGCGGGAAACGGCCCGTTGAGGGATAGCCGAACCAATCGCAGGGGAGAAGGAGAAACCATGGCGTTTCGCGACTTGCGGGAGTACATTGCCGCTCTGGAGGAACGGGGCTGGCTCAAGCGCATCCGTGAAGAGGTGGACCCCGAACTGGAGATCAGCGAGATCACCGACCGGGTGTCGAAGTCGAAAACCCATAACTACGCCCTTTTGTTTGAAAACGTGAAAGGATATGACATTCCGGTGCTGACCAACGCCATGGGCAGTTTCGAGCGGATGTGCCTCGCGCTGGGGGTGGACTCCCTTGACGACATTGCCAAGGAAATCGAGGGCCTGCTCGCGCTGCCCCAACCGGGCGGGGGGCTTTTGGACAAGCTGAAAGCCTTGCCCAAGCTGGCCGAGCTGGCCTCGTACCTGCCCAAAACGGTCAAGAACGCACCGTGCCAGGAAGTGGTGATCACCGACAACCCCGACTTAAACCGCTTCCCCATCCTGAAGTGCTGGCCCAAAGACGGTGGGCGGTTCATCACCATGCCCCTCGTCTTTTCCAAAGACCCTGTCACGGGCAAGCGCAACTGCGGTATGTACCGCATGCAGGTGTACGACGGGCGGACAACGGGCATGCACTGGCACAAACATAAGGGTGGGGCCGAGCACTGGCGGAAAGGGCGAGAGGCCGGCTCCCGCCGCCTCGAGGTGGCGGTGGCCATCGGGTGCGACCCCGCCGTGGTGTACGCGGCGACGGCACCCCTGCCGCCGGACATCGACGAGATGGTCTTTGCCGGCTTCTTGCGCAAGGCGCCGGTGGAGATGGTGAAGTGCAAGACGGTCGACCTGGAGGTCCCGGCCCACGCCGAGATCGTCCTCGAAGGGTACGTTGATTTGGACGAACTGCGCGTGGAAGGGCCCTTTGGCGACCATACCGGGTACTACTCCTTGCCCGACAAGTACCCGGTGTTCCACCTGCAGGCGATCACCCACCGCAGGAACCCGATCTACATGGCCACCCTGGTCGGCAAGCCGCCGATGGAGGACGCCTACCTGGGCAAGGCGACGGAGCGCATCTTTCTGCCTCTGCTTCGCCTGATGCTGCCGGAGATCGTCGACATCAACATGCCGATCGAGGGCGGCTTCCACAACTGCGTCATCGTGTCGATCAAAAAACGCTACCCGTACCACGCCCGCAAGGTGATGGCCGGCCTATGGGGCTTGGGGCTGATGATGCTGGCCAAGATGATCATCGTCGTGGACGAGGACGTGAATGTCCACGACTACCGCGAAGTGGCGTGGCGGGTGTTTCACAACATCGACGCCCGCCGGGACATGATGTTCGTCGACGGCCCGACGGATGACCTCGACCACGCGTCGCAGCTGCCGTTCATCACGTCGAAGGTGGGCATTGACGCGACGCGCAAATGGCCGGAGGAGGGATTTGTCCGTCCGTGGCCCGACGACATCGAGATGTGCGAGGAGATCAAGCAACTTGTGGATCGGAAGTGGTCGCGTTATGGCATTGAGTAGGCTGTGGCGGAAAATCCGCATCCTCCTGGAAATGATCAAGTTTGAGCACACGATTTTCGCCTTGCCCTTCGCCTACCTTGGCGCGGTACTGGGCAATATGGTGGTAGAGGGCGACTGGCCGACGTGGCGGGAGATCGGCTGGGTGACGGCGGCCATGATCGGGGCGCGCAGCGCGGCGATGGCCTTGAACCGTCTTATTGACCGCCACATCGACGCAGCGAACCCGCGCACGGCCCAGCGCGCGCTGCCGGCGGGACTGGTAAGCGTTCCGGAAGTGATCGCGTTCATCGTTGTCTCCTTTGCGCTTCTGTTTTACGCTGCGGTTCAGCTCAACCCGCTGGCGGTCAAGCTGTTGCCCATTGCCGTGGCCGTTCTCGTGCTCTACTCGTACACGAAACGCTTCACCTGGCTATGCCACCTGGTTCTCGGCATAGCCCTCGGCCTGGCGCCCATGGGCGGGTGGGTGGCCACCACCGGACGCCTCGACGGACCGGCCCTTTTGCTCGGCGCCACCGTCGCCTTCTGGACCGCGGGGTTCGACATCATCTACGCCTGCCAGGATGCCGACTTTGACCGAAAGGCGGGCCTGTATTCGATTCCCAGCCGGTTCGGCATCGCGCGGGGGTTGGCCATCTCGCGCGTCTTCCACGTGTTGACGATGCTCGGGCTGATCCTGCTGTTTTTCTGGCTTCACCTCAACACCTGGTTCTTCGTCGGCATCGTCGCCGCGGGGCTGATTCTCGTCTACGAGCACTGGCTGGTCTCGCCCCATGACCTGTCGAGACTGAACACGGCCTTTTTCACCATGAACGGTGTGCTCAGCGTCGTCGTCTTCCTATTTACGTTGCTTGATCTGGTGATGGTGCAATGAACCGGGAGCGCATGGTAGTCGGCATCACGGGGGCCAGCGGTGCGGTGTACGGCGTGACGTTGGTGCAAGCCCTCTTGGAGCGCGATTTCGACGTCCACCTGGTGGTTACCGAAGCGGGCTGGCAGGTGCTTGGCGAAGAGCTGGGCTGGGACACCTCTGACCGGGCGGCGGCCCTTGAACGCCACCTCGCTGCGGGACGGCCGGGCCGCCTGCAGTGGCACGGGCTGCGCGATTACGGGGCGCCGATCGCCAGCGGTTCCTTCCGCGCGCGGGGCATGATCGTCATCCCATGCTCAATGGGCACGCTGTCGGGCATCGCCACCGGCGCGTCGGGGAACCTGCTGGAACGGGCCGCCGACGTGATGCTGAAGGAGGGGCGGCCGCTGATCCTTGTGCCGCGCGAAACGCCGCTGAATGCCATTCACCTCGAGAACATGCTGCGCCTTGCGCGGATGGGGGCGCACATCGTGCCGGCCATGCCGGCCTTCTATCACCGTCCGGAAACGGTGGACGACATGGTGCGCTTCGTGGTGGGGAAAGTGCTCGACGTCTGCGGCGTCGACCATACCCTGTTCCGGCGCTGGGGGGAGAATACGCCATGACCCGTTCCTTGCGCGTTGGTGACATCGCCTACACCAACGTGCTGCCGGTCACCCATTTCCTCCCTGACCTCATTCGCCATCTGCCGGGCGTGGAGCTGGTGCCGCAGGTCCCCGCGAAGCTCAATGCAGCCATGCGGCGGGGGTGGATCCACGTCGGAGCGATGTCCTCCTTCGCCTATGCGGAACATGCTCACCTGTACGTGCTCTTGCCCGGCCTGTCGGTGAGCGCGCGGGGGCCGGTCGGGTCCATTTTCCTCTTTCACAAGCGCCCCCTCCGGGAGGTGAAGCGCGGCACGGTGGCGCTGACGAATACGTCGGCCACGTCGGTGGCGCTGCTGAAGATCCTGCTCGAGGGATACGGCGGCGGCACACCGACGTACCTCACGATGGCCCCGTCGCTGGAGGATATGCTCCAACGGGCCGACGCAGCGCTGCTCATCGGCGACGACGCCATCCGGGCACGGCGGCGGTACGGCCACGAGGTGGCGCACATCGACCTCGGAGAATGGTGGTACCGCGAGACGGGGCTGGCGATGACCTTCGCCGTCTGGGCGGTGCGCCGCGACATCCTGGATGCCGAAGCCGACCGCCTGGGGCGCTTGTACCGCGCGCTTCTGGTGAGCAAGCGGTTTGGTGCATTGCGGCGTGACGAGGTGATTCGCGCCGCACAGGCCCGGTGCGGCGGGTCGCCGGAGTTTTGGCGAGCCTACTTTGCCGGTCTCCGCCATGACCTAGGGGAAACCGAACTGCGCGGGCTCAAGCAGTATGTCGCGGATGCGCGTCGCCTGGGCCTGTTGAACGGACCGGTCTCCTTCACCCTGTGGGATCCCCACGGCGCGCGCCCAGTCGAATGGGCACGCGGGAGCTGACCCTACACGACGATGACAGGATAAGGTGGATGCGATGAATCTCTCGCTCATCCTGCGCGATTTCTCCGATGACCTCGCCCAAGTGGAACAGGGATTAGAGCGCGCGCTGGACGCCCCCCAACCGCTCCTGCGGGAGGCGGCCCAGCATCTCTTGAAGGCGGGCGGTAAGCGCCTTCGCCCCCTGCTCGTCCTGGTGGCAGGCCGGTTTGGCCGCTACGACATGGCGCGCCTGAAGCCGATCGCTGTGGCCCTGGAGCTGATCCACCTTGCCACCCTTGTTCACGATGACGTGATTGACGACGCGGCCACGCGCCGTGGGCGGCCGACGGTGCGGGCCAAATGGGGCGATGCCATCGCCATGTACACCGGCGACTACATCTTTGCCCGCTCCCTTCAGGTGGCGGCGGAGGTGGACAACCCGCGCATCCATCAGGTGTTGTCGCAGGCCGTTGTTGATATGTGCATTGGCGAGATGGTGCAAATCCGCGATTTCTTCAACGTCCAGCTGTGCTTGCGCGACTACCTGCGACGCATCAAGCGCAAGACGGCGCTGCTGATGGCCGTCAGCGCACAGTTGGGAGCAATGGCGGCCGAGGCGCCGGCACACGTGGTGCGCGCGCTGCGGGAATACGGGCACAACATGGGGATGGCCTTCCAGATCACCGACGACATCCTCGACTACACGGGAACGGAGGACGTGCTCGGCAAGCCAGTGGGCAGCGATCTGAAGCAGGGCATTGTCACCTTGCCGGCGTTGTATGCCTTGGCCACCTCGCCCCGCGCTGGCGTGCTGCGCGAGTGGATCGCCACCCAGCGCGTGGCCGATCACTTGTCCGAAGCGTTGTCCATTGTGCGCGAAAGCGGCGGCATTGCCTTTGCCAAGGACCTGGCCGTTCGCTACTTGAACCGGGCGCTCGATGCGTTGCGGGCCTTGCCCGACGTGCCGGCACGTCGGACGCTGGAGGCGGTTGCCCGGTTTGTCGGCAACCGGTCCTACTAGGGGTGCGTTGCGTTCCGCGGGATGTTTTGCTAAAATGCGGTTGGCCGTTTTCTTGCTGTGATTTTGTGGTGAACGGAGGTTCGACCATGCAACGGACATTCCTGATGGTGAAGCCGGACGGCGTGCAACGCAACCTGATCGGCGAGATCGTGTCGCGCTTTGAACGGAAAGGGTTTCAGCTGGTCGCGGCCAAGCTGATGATGGTCAGCCGCGAACTGGCGGAAAAGCACTACGCCGAACATAAGGACAAGCCCTTTTTCGAGGAACTGGTCAACTTCCTCACCTCGGGCCCGGTGTTTGCCATGGTGTGGCAGGGCGAGAACATCATCGAGGTGGCTCGTGCCATGATGGGCAAGACCAACCCGGCGCAGGCGGCGCCCGGAACCATCCGCGGCGACTTTGGCGTCAGCATCGGCATGAACGTCATCCATGGTTCCGATTCGCCGGAAAGTGCCGAGCGGGAGATTGCCCTCTGGTTCGACGAGAAGGAGATCCTGTCGTACGAGAAGACGATCAACCGTTGGGTGTAATGCTGCCCGTACGGGAAACGAACCGGCGAATGCCGGTTCTTTTTTTTGCGGCAGGCTCCCAACGGCGAGCAGGGAGAGGAGGAACTGGGAAGGGATCGTGATGGACGATCGGGATTACACGCAGTTTCTCGCCGCCGTCAAGCGCCTCTCCGGCGTCGATCTGGCGCAGTATAAACAGCAACAGATGAGGCGTCGACTCGCATCGTTCCGGGACCGCCACGGCTTCGCCGACTTTGCCGCCCTCGCCGCTGCGCTGAAGCGGGATGACCACCTGCTGCGAACCTTCCTCGACTACGTGACGATCAACGTGTCGTCCTTTTTTCGCAACCCCGACCAGTGGAAGGTGCTGGAGACCCGCATCCTGCCCCGCCTCGTGCGCGAAGGCGGCGGCACCCTTTCCTGTTGGAGCGCCGCCTGTTCAACCGGGGAGGAACCCTATTCGCTGGCCATGCTGCTGTTGCGCTTCCGGCCGGCGGTGCGGTTTGAGGTGCTGGCCACCGATATCGACGCCAGCGTGCTGGCGCGGGCCGAGGAGGGGTGGTACGACGCGGCCAAGGTGCAAGAAGAGGTGCCGTCCGCCCTGCGCGAGGCTTTTTTCCGGCAAGAGGGCAACCACATGCGGGTGGATGAGCGCGTGCGCCGGTGCGTGCGCTTTCGGCGCCACGACCTCCTGGCCGACCCGTTTCCGACCGGTCTGGACCTCATCGTGTGCCGCAACGTGATGATCTACTTCACCGATGAGGCCAAGGATCGCCTGTACCGTCAATTCCACGACGCCCTGCGCCCCGGCGGCGTCCTCTTCGTGGGGAGCACGGAGCAGATCTTTTCACCGCACCGCTACGGGTTTGCCCTGGAGGCGCCGTTCTTTTACCGCCGGGTGACTGCATAGGTACTCTCGTTCAGAGGGCTTGGTCGAAGGACGCGACAGGGAGTATAATATCCGCAAGTTCGACGATTCCGATTATGCTCCGTCGGGACGCGAAAATCGCAGACCGGAGGAAACGACCCGAGCGGAGCGCCAGCACAGGCTCCCGGTTTCCCAACCGGGGCAACCGACGGGAGAGGAGAGAAACCCCTGATGCGCTATTTGACGGCAGGCGAATCCCACGGACCCCAGTTGACGGCGATCATCGAGGGCTTGCCGAGCCACCTGCCACTATCGGCGGAGAAGATCAACGAACAGCTGCGGCGCCGGCAGCAAGGGTACGGCCGCGGCCGGCGCATGCAGATCGAGCAGGACCGCGTGAACATCGTTGGCGGCGTTCGCCACGGCAAGACAACGGGGGCGCCGGTGGCCCTTGTGATCGAAAACAAGGATTGGGCGCACTGGCAGCGTGTCATGGGCGTCGAGCCGGTGGAAGGAGAGGCAGAGCGCCGGCGCGTGAGCCGCCCGCGTCCGGGGCACGCCGACCTAAATGGGGCGCTCAAGTACAACCACCGCGACATGCGCAATGTCCTGGAACGTTCCAGCGCCCGGGAGACGGCGGCGCGGGTGGCCGTGGGCGCGGTGGCCCGACAGCTTCTCGAAGCCTTCGGCATTCGCATCGGCGGCCACGTGGTGGAAATTGGCGGTGTGCGCGCCGATGTGCCGGAGGGAATGTCCCTTGACGAGCTGGTGCGGCGCGCCGAGGCGTCGCCGGTGCGCACGGTCGACCCCGAGGCGGAAGGACGCATGATTGCCCGCATTGATGAGGCCAGGGCCCAGGGCGATTCCCTCGGCGGCATCGTCGAGGTGATTGTGGAAAACGTGCCGCCCGGTCTGGGCAGTCACGTGCACTGGGACCGCAAGCTGGATGCGCGCATCGCCCAGGCGGTGGTGAGCATTCAGGCCTTCAAGGGCGTGGAGTTCGGGATCGGCTTCGCCGCGGCGCATCTGCCCGGCTCCCAGGTGCACGACGAGATCGCCTGGGAGGCGGGGCGCGGCTTCTACCGGAAGACCAACCGTGCCGGCGGGTTTGAGGGCGGCATGACGACGGGCATGCCCATCGTCGTCCGCGCGGTGATGAAACCCATCCCCACACTGTACAAGCCCCTGATGAGCGTCGACATCGACACCAAGGAGCCCTTTGCCGCGTCCATCGAGCGCTCCGACACCTGCGCCGTGCCCGCCGCCTGCGTGGTGGCCGAGAACGTGATCGCCTGGGAAGTGGCGCGGGCCTTCGTCGAGAAGTTCGGCGGCGACAGCCTGGACGAGATGCGGCGCAACTACGAGGCCTACCTTCGCCAGGTGGAGGCGTTCTGACATGCGCGAACTGGTGGTGGACCTGGGCGCGCGGGCGTACCCGATCCGCATCGGTCCAGGACTGCTCACGGCGGTCGGGGAGCATCTCAGGGAGCGCGGCGTGGGCCCGGAACGGACCCTCTTTGTCGTCACCGACGAACACGTCGGCCCGCTGTATCTGGAGCGGGTGCGGCGCGCCCTCGAGGGCGCCGGGTACCGCGTGGCGAGCGTGACGGTGCCCGCCGGCGAGCAGGCGAAGAGCTTCGCCGTCTACGAGCGGGTGATCGAGGCGATGATCCGCGCCGAGCTGGACCGCACGAGCGTCGTTCTCGCCCTTGGGGGCGGCG
>PKQU01000264.1 GCA_017577925.1 Bacillota bacterium | reverse complement strand
GCGGTGCCAACTCCTGCGGAAACGCCTGGCGTTTCCGAGAGATGAGAAAAGGCCGAGCCGATACCCGTGTATCGACAAGGCCTTTCTCGCGCAGAGAAAGGCCTTTTTTCATCCGCGCGGTGCTTGGATTTGGCGGTTTGAAACGGGCGTCCGATAAGGAGCGGGAAAGGAGCGACGTGGGGATGGTGTATCACGTTCACCGTTTGCGGGAAAAGCTGCGGTTGGGGAAGTTTGTCGTCACGGCGGAGGTGGAGCCGCCAAAAGGGTCCGACCCGACCCCCACGCTGGAAAAGGCCAGTCTGCTGCGCCACGTGGTTGACGCGCTCAACGTGGCGGACTGCCCGATGGCCAACCTGCGCATGAGTCCCATTGCCTTGGCCCACATCTTGCAGGATGATTTGGGGATCGAGGCCATCTTTCACCTGACGTGCCGGGACCGCAATGTGCTCGGATTGCAGGCCGAGTTGCTCGGGGCGGCGGCCCTCGGCGTGCGGAATATCCTCACGCTTACGGGCGACGCGCCGGAACGGGGCGATCATCCCTTGGCCACCGGTGTATTCGACGTTGATGCGGTGGGGCTGATCCGGCTGGCGTCCGCACTGAACACGGGGCGCGACGTGAACGGCAACCGCCTCGAGTCGCCCCCGGAGTTTTTTATCGGGGCGGCAGCCAATCCCGGAGCGGAAGACTTGGCGCGGGAAGTGCGGCGGCTCGAGGAGAAGGTGGCCGCCGGGGCGGCGTTTGTCCAGACCCAGCCGATTTATGATGTCGAGACGGCCGAGCGATTTTTGGACGCGACGCAGCACTTGGACGTACCCATTCTGTTTGGGCTCATGCCGCTGAAAAGTTACAAGATGGCCTGTTATCTGAACGAGAACGTGCCTGGCATCACCATACGCGAAGAGGTGTTGCGGCGGGTAGAGCGCGGCGGACGGGAAGAGGGGGTGGCCGTGGCGCGCGAGCTGTTTGAGGCGTTGCGCGGTTTTGCCCACGGTGTGCACCTGTTCCCCCTCGGTGACGTGACGATGGTGCACGAGATCCTCGGCGTGCCCGTTCCGGCGCCACGGCGCATTGTCGGGATAAACCGATAGGCCTACTGAGAAATTCGGTCTTGACAGGCCGAAAACAAGGCGCTAAGATGAAATCAAAATTATTCAATCCCATCTGAATACACGGTTTTCACCAAATCACCAATCTTTTCTGTAACGTTTTACAACCGTATACGGATGGAAACGGCTCTTATCCAGAGAGGCGGAGGGACTGGCCCGATGAAGCCCGGCAACCGGCCAGCCGTTTGTCGGCGGCACGGTGCCAATTCCTGCAGAGGGATCCCCTCTGAGAGATGAGAGCTTCGTAGGCGAAGCCTCCTCTTTCAGAGAGGAGGCGTTTTTTGTGTCGCTCTTCTAGACGGGCGCCACGTTTTCGGCCGTTGTCCGTGCCTTGCGGCGGTGCACAGGCGGACACCCGGTGCAATAAGGTAAAAGGGCAAGGGCGCCATCTAGAGGGAGCGCGCAGTCGGGAAAACCACGGAGACAGGAGGCGTAGGTAGGGTGGAAGCGGTGCGCATCGAGTGGACGCCGGAAGGAATCGCCAAGCTGGCGGATTGGTGGGAGGAAAAGACGCCCCAGGAGCTTCTGGCCCTGGCGGTGGAACGTTTTGGCCCAAAGGTGGCGCTGGCCTGTAGTTTCGGTGCCGAGGATGTGGTCCTCGTCGACATGCTGGTGAAGATCAATCCGGAAGTGCCGATTTTCTACCTGGACACCGACAAGCATTTCCGCGAGACCTATGAAA
>PKQU01000086.1 GCA_017577925.1 Bacillota bacterium | reverse complement strand
TCGTGGAGGCCCTGGCCGACGGCAACATGCTGGCGATTGTCTTCTTCTCCGTGATGTTCGGCCTGGGCGTAGCGGCCGTCGGCGAGAAAGGGAAACCGGTGCTGCGCGTCTTTGAAGGCGTGTCGGCAGCGATGTTCTGGATGACGAACCGGATCATGGCCCTGGCCCCTCTTGGCGTCTTCGCCCTCATCGGGGTAACCGTGGCCCAGTTCGGCATCGCCTCGCTCCTGCCGCTGGGCAAGCTCGTGCTCACCGTGTACGTCACGATGGCCTTCTTCGTCCTCGTCGTCTTCGGCGCCGTCGCCCGCTGGTGCGGCATCCGGCTGCGCCAGCTGCTGGCGCTCCTGAAGGACGAAGTGCTCCTCGCCTTCTCCACGGCCAGCTCGGAAACGGTGCTGCCGCGGCTGATCGACAAGATGCAGCGGTTCGGATGCCCCCGCGGCATCACCTCCTTCGTCATTCCCACCGGGTACACCTTCAACCTGGACGGCTCGACGCTGTACCAGGCCCTCGCCACCCTGTTCATCGCCCAGATGTTCGGCGTGGACATGCCCTTGAGCAAGCAGATTCTCGTCGTCCTCGTCCTGATGGTGACGTCAAAGGGCATCGCCGGCGTCTCCGGCGCCTCGCTGGTCGTCTTGCTGGCCACGCTGGGCTCTGTCGGGCTTCCGGTGGAAGGCGTGGCCTTCATCGCCGCCATCGACCGCGTGCTGGACATGGCCCGCACCGCCGTCAACGTGATCGGCAACGCCCTGGCCGCCGTGGTTATTGCCAAGTGGGAGGGCCAGTTCCACCCGCCGGCGGCCCACGCGGTGGCGTCGGAACCCGCAGGGCCTGCCCATTCCTAAAACACCATTACGACTGGCAGCACAGCCGCCACATGCCCACAACAAAACGGCGCGTCTTGCCTCACGCGGCAGACGCGCCGTTTCGCATGTCCTCTTCGTGCCGTGTTCTCCCGCAGTCGTTTGGGCCGGTCTCCGCGGCAAACCGTTGTTCAGCGACCGAGAACGCGCTTGACCGTCGCCACCACGTTGTCCGCGGTGAAGCCGAACGCCTGCATCACCCGCGCCCCCGGCGCCGAGGCGCCGAAGCGATCGATGCCGATCACCGCCCCCTGCGGACCGACGTAGCGCTCCCACCCCATCGGGTGGGCCGCCTCCACCGCCACGCGCGCCGTCACCTCCGGCGGCAGCACCGCGCGGCGGTACTCCTCGGGCTGGGCTTCAAACAGCTCCCAGCTCGGCATGCTGACGACGCGGACGGCAACGCCCTCCGCGGCAAGGCGCTCCTTGGCCTCCAGGGCCAGGCTGACCTCGGACCCCGTGGCGATGAGAATCGCGTCGGGCGTCCCGCTCTCGGCGTCGGCCAGCACGTAGGCACCGCGCCTCACGCCGTCGGCGGCCCGCTCCGCCGTCCCCGGCAGAACGGGAAGGTTTTGCCGCGACAGCACGAGGGCCACCGGTCCCCGCGCGTGGGCCAGGGCATAGCGCCACGCGGCCACCGTCTCGTTGGCGTCGGCCGGGCGGATCACGGTGAGGTCGGGAATGAGCCGCAGTGACGGGATGTGCTCGATGGGCTGGTGCGTCGGCCCGTCTTCCCCCACGGCGATGCTGTCGTGGGTCAAGACGTACACCACCGGCTGCTTCATCAGGGCCGACAGGCGGATGGCCGGGCGCAGGTAGTCGGAGAAGACAAGGAACGTCCCGCCGTACACCTTCAGCCCGCCGTGGAGGGCCATTCCGTTCAGCGCGGCGGCCATGGCGAACTCGCGCACACCGAACCAGATGTTGCGACCGGCATAGTCATCGGCGGAAAAGACCGGATACCCCTTCAGCGTCGTCTGGTTGGAGCTGGCCAGGTCGGCCGATCCGCCGATCAGCTCCGGCATGCGCTTGGCTACGGCGTTGAGGGTCTGTCCCGACGCCGCCCGCGTGGCCAACTGGTCGCCCGGCTTGTAGGACGGCAGGTCTGCGTCCCAGTCCGCGGGCAGCTCACCGGCCATCACCCGCTTCAGCTCGGCGGCCAGTTCCGGATAGGCCGCCTCGTACGCGGCCAAGCGCGCGTTCCATTCGGCTTCGAGGGCCTGCCCCCGTTCCTTCACCTCGGCAAAATGGGCGCGCACCTCATCGGGAATGTAGAAGGCGGGTTCCTGCGGCCAGCCGTAGAACTCCTTGACTCGCTTCACCTCATCGGGACCAAGGGGAGCGCCATGGGCGGCCGCCTTTCCGCCTTTGTTGGGGCTCCCGTACCCAATGACCGTCTTCACCTCGATCAGGCTCGGCCGCGTCGTTTCGGCCCGCGCCGCCTCGATGGCTCGGGCGATCGCCTCCAGGTCGTTGCCGTCGTCGACGCGCAGCACCTGCCAGCCGTAGGCCTCAAAGCGCCGGCGCACGTCCTCGGTAAAGGCGAGCGCCGTTTCGCCGTCGAGGGAGATGTCGTTGGAGTCATAGAGCACGATCAGCTTGCCCAGCTTGAGGTGGCCGGCCAGCGAGGCCGCTTCCGCCGCCACCCCTTCCATCAGGTCGCCGTCACCGCAGATGACGTAGGTGTAATGGTCGATGATGGCGTGCCCGTCGCGGTTGAAGCGGGCAGCCAGGTGACGTTCGGCCATGGCCATGCCCACGGCCATGGCAATGCCCTGACCGAGGGGACCGGTGGTCGCCTCCACACCGGGCGTGTGGCCGTACTCGGGGTGCCCCGGCGTGCGGCTGCCCCACTGACGAAAGTTTTTCAGCTCCTCCAGGGGCAAATCGTACCCGCACAAATGGAGCAAACTGTAGAGCAGCATCGACCCGTGACCGGCCGAGAGCACGAAACGGTCGCGGTCAAACCACTTCGGGTTGGCCGGATTGTGGCGCAAAAACTTTGTCCACAGCACATAGGCCATGGGGGCCGCGCCCATTGGCATGCCCGGATGGCCCGACTTGGCCTGTTCGATGGCGTCGATGGACAAGGTGCGAAGGGTGGTGACGGCCAGCTGTTCGATTGAACGGGATGCGATCATTCGGCGCTTCCTCCTTTGCCACGAATCCTCCTTTATTTTGTCTCACAAATCGGCCACAAAGGGCAAGGGGACAACGCGATGAAGGTGAAACCTTTTTCACCTCCCACCCGTCTGTAAGGGTGAACATCCGTCACGGAGAAAGGAGGAACCGCCGTGCCCCGCATGACGCGTTCATCGAGACGAAGCATGGTGACCGGGTTTTTGGCCGGCAGCTTGCTCGTAGGCGGGCTGGCCTTTGCCGCCGGCGAAAACGTCATCCATCTCCCGGTGACCATTCCGGCATTCCAATGGCGGGTTGACGGACAGCCGGTGCAGCCGAGCGACCGCCCGAACTTCATCTATAACGGAACCGCATACGTGCCGAGCGCCTTCCTGTACAACGGCACCACCTACGTGCCGATCCGTTTCGTTAGCGAGCTGCTCGGCCATACCGTTACCTACGACCCGCAAACGAAAACCATCGCCATCGACACGAAGCGAGGGGGAGCGGAAGCCATTTCCTGCCGTGTGATTCCGCGCCACGAGGCACCGCCGGACGTCCAGCAGTGGATCGACCGCCATTTCCGGGAGGAAGGGACGTATACCTATCGCACCGCCAACGCCCTCTACGTCCTCATTTCCCGCGGGGAAAAGCCGACGGCCGGCTACGGGATCGCCGTCCAAACGGTGGCCCGCGATGACCGGGGAGTCGTGGTGACAGTGCGGACCACCGATCCCCAACCGGGTGACATCGTCGCCGAAGTGATCACCTATCCGCACGTGGTGGTGGAGCTGGAGCCCTCTTCGCAACCGGTGCGCGTCACCACCACCGACGGACGGGAAATCCCGCTCCGGTGAAGCCGACGACACGGGAAGGGAACCGAACCGGTCGTCCCCCAATCGGAATCAACGGCCAGAGGGAAACTCCTCTGGCCGCGGACCCATGACAAGCTGCGAAAGGAAAGGGCATGCGGGCTGTAGGTCGAGGTTGACTTGCATTACGTGCCGAATGCGCGGTGGCGGTACGCCTCCCACATCTCGCGGTTCGACGTCGTCACCGCCGTGGCCCCGGCGGCCAGGGCCCGCTCGACGTCTTCCTCCGTTTCGATGAGCCCGCCGGCAAAAACGGGCACCTTCGCGCGCTCGGCGATGCGGCGGATGGCGCGGGGAATCACGCCGGGCAGCACTTCCACACAATCCGGGTGGGCGTGTTCCAGAAGCTGAAAACTCGTTTCCAGGGCCATCGAGTCGAGAAGGAAGATGCGCTGGATGCCCAAAACGCCATGCTTTCTTGCCGCCTGCACCACCTGTTTGCGCGTCGAGATGATCCCCGCTGGCTTGACCTGCTGGGCGAGAAACACGGCGGCCGCCTCGTCGGGCTTGAGGCCGGCGATCAGGTCGGCATGGAGAAGCAACTCCTTGCCCCGCTTTCGGGCATACGCCACCAGCTGCTTCACATGGCCGAGATGGGCCTCTAGCAAGATGAGGTAGCGGTACTCCATATCCATCAGGCGCTCAAAGTCCTTCAGCTTCCGGATGGCCGGCACCAGCCGCTGCGTCCATTGCATCCTCATTGCGCCCCCTTCGTTGGCGTTGCCCCTTCCTCTCCCTCCTTCTTCGACGCCTCTTGGGCCATTCCTGCACGCCGCGCGTGGTCCAGCTCGCGCGCCAGCTCCCGGCAATGGCGCGCGACCTCCTCTGCCGACCACCCGAGCAGTTCGGCCATCCACCGCACCACGCCGTCGGCCACCGCCTCACAGCGCGGCCGGTCAAACAGGAGCAGGCTCGTGCGGCGGAGGAGCACGTCGACCGGCGTGACGGCCATCTCCTCCTCCACCCCGTACAACACTTCAAGGGCCAGGTCGAGCGGAAGGTTGTGGCGGGCGGCCGCTTCCCGGGCCCGGCCGATGCCCTCCAGCACCGCCGGCGTGTTGGACCCGTACCGCCGTGCCAGACGTTCGGCCTCCGCAGGAGACAGCCCCTGCGTTTCCCCGTCGCGGGCCCAGCGTCGGACGGCGGCAGAGAGCCCCTCGGGCCCACCCACGTCGCCACCGGACAGGGGCGTGCGGTCGGTGATGCACGGGCCAAACCGGCGGCCGTCGGCTTCGGCAAGCCGCCGGCACACGAGGTCGACAACGCGCTGGGCCATCTTGCGGAAGCCGGTCAGCTTGCCCCCGGCAATGGTGATCAGCCCCGTCGGGGAGAGGAATATCTCGTCGCGGCGGGACAGCTCTGACGGCGCCTTCCCCTCCTCGTGCAGGAGCGGCCTGAGGCCCGCCCAGCAGGACTCCACATCCTCAGGGCGCAGGTGGACGGTGGGAAACATGTCCCCCACCGCCCGCAGCAGGTAGTCGCGATCTTCCGGCGTCACTTCGGGGTGTTCCAGGGGGCCGTGGTAGTCGGTGTCCGTCGTCCCGATATACGTCTTGCCGTCACGGGGGATGGCGAAGACCATCCGGCCGTCGAAGACGTCGAAGTAGACGGCCTGGCGCACGGGGAAGCGTTCATGGGGCACCACCAGGTGGACGCCCTTCGTCAGGTGCAGGCGCTTGCCCGCCAGTGAGCCGTCCTTTTCGCGCAAGCGGTCCACCCACGGCCCGGCCGCGTTGACCACACATGCGGCGCGCAGCTCGTAGTACTGGTCGCTCAGCCGGTCGCACACCACGGCGCCGGCGATGCGCCCTTTCTCGTAGAGAAAGTCCACCGCCTCGGCGTAGTTGACGGCCAGTGCTCCCCGGGTTGCGGCCGCCTTGAGCACCTCCAGGGTCAGCCGCGCGTCGTCGGTGCGGTACTCGGTGTACAGGATGGCCCCTTTCAGCCGCTCGGCAGGGAGCAGCGGCTCGACGGCCAGGGCCTCCTCGCGCGACAGCACGCGTCGCCGTTCGGCCTTGTTCACGCCCGCCAGCCGGTCATACAGCCACACGCCGAAGGAGGCGCTGAAGCGTCCCAGGGACCCGCCCTTGACCACCGGCAGGAGCATCGGTTCGGGATGCACCACGTGGGGGGCGTTACGATATACAATGGCCCGTTCCCGCCCCACCTCGCGCACAAGCCTGAACTCCCCCTGCTTGAGGTACCGCAGCCCGCCGTGAATCAATTTGGTCGAGCGGCTCGACGTTCCGGCGGAAAAGTCCTGCTTTTCCACCAGCCCTACCCGAAGCCCGCGCAGCACCGCATCCCAGGCAATGCCGGCACCGGTAATCCCCCCGCCGATGACGAGGAGATCGAGGGGCTTGGCCGCCATCTCCTGCAAAATCGCCGTCCGTTCCGTTGCCGCCAAACGAACGCGCATGGTCCTCCCTCCCAAGGATCGGCCGAATGGGATACACCATGGGTCTCCATGCAAAAAGGCCACAATCGCCCCC
This sequence comes from Bacillota bacterium, assembly GCA_017577925.1. Lineage (GTDB taxonomy): Bacteria > Bacillota > Bacilli > Calditerricolales > Calditerricolaceae > Calditerricola. The sequence continues at coordinate 2,198 of PKQU01000086.1, read as the reverse complement.
GGTCTGAGAGCGCTGTGGCCTTCTCCACGTCTCCACACGATTATGTTGTCCTCTGCCTTTTCAGGATACGCGAGGGGACGGCAGGCTGTCAACGCGCCGGGGCGAGAATTCCGCATCGGGCCAGCCGGCCCGCCCGACGCGCCTGCTCCTTGCCCAGCACTCCAGGCTAGGAGCGCGCCTCCCCGTCCTCTTCGCTTGCCCAGCGCATCACCCGCTCCACGGCCTTTTTCCACCCGGCGTAGCGCTTCTCCCGTTCCGCCTCGCCCATGGCCGGGACAAAGCGCGTCTCGGCCGTCCACCGCGCGCCCAGCTCCGCCACGTCCCACAGCCCGACGGCCACCCCGGCGAGCGCCGCGGCGCCGTAGGCCGTCGTCTCCACGATGGCCGGCCGTTCCACCGGCACGCCCAGAATGTCGGCCTGAAACTGCATGAGCAGGTTGTTGGCCGCCGCCCCGCCGTCAACGCGCAGCGCGGCAAGGGGCACCCCGGCATCTTGCTCCATGGCGTCCAGGACGTCCTTGGTCTGGTACGCCAGCGCCTCCAGCGTGGCGCGGATAAGGTGCTCCTTGCGCGTGCCGCGCGTCAGGCCGAAGATGGCCCCGCGGGCATACATGTCCCAGTACGGCGCACCCAGCCCGGCAAAGGCCGGCACCACATACACCCCTCCGGAGTCGGGCACCTTGGCGGCAAAGTATTCCGAGTCGGCCGCCGCATCAAGGATGCGCAGCCCATCGCGCAGCCACTGGATGGCCGCCCCGGCGATAAAGACGCTGCCCTCGAGGGCGTAGGTCACCCGCCCCCCTACCTCCCAGGCGATGGTGGTCAGGAGCCCGGCCTGCGACGGGACGGGCCGGTCGCCGGTGTTCATGAGCAGGAAACAGCCCGTACCGTAGGTGTTCTTGGCCATCCCCGGCCGAAGGCAGGCCTGACCGAACAGGGCGGCTTGCTGGTCTCCGGCCACGCCGGCGATGGGAATGGGGACACCGAACAGGTCAGGACGGGTGTGGGCCAGCACGGCGCTCGACGGCTTCACCTCTGGCAGCAGGGACGGCGGGAGGTCGAGGGCGTTGAGCAACCGCTCGTCCCAGGCGCGGGTGTGAATGTCAAAGAGCATTGTCCGTGCGGCATTGGTCACGTCGGTCACGTGCACCTGACCACCGGTGAGGTTCCAGATCAGCCACGTGTCGATGGTACCAAAGGCCAGTTCACCGTTCCGGGCCTTCTCCCGCGCCCCCTCCACGTGATCCAGCAGCCATTTCACCTTGGTGCCCGAAAAGTAGGCGTCGACCACCAGCCCGGTCCGCGCGCGGATGTGGTCCGACAGGTCGGCGTCGGACTTGATGGCATCGCAGATTGGCGCAGTCCGACGGTCCTGCCACACGATGGCATTGTAGATGGGGCGGCCAGACTTGCGCTCCCAGACCACCGTCGTCTCCCGCTGGTTGGTGATGCCGATGGCCGCCACCTGGCGCGGGTCTACGCCGGACTGCAGCAACACCTCCCGGGCCACGCCGATCTGCGTCTCCCAGATTTCCAGCGGATCGTGCTCGACCCATCCCGGCTGGGGAAAGAGCTGGGCAAACTCGCGCTGGGCCATGCCCACAAGCCTGCCATCTTCGTCGAACAAGAGGGCTCGCGAGCTGGTGGTGCCTTGGTCAAGGGCCAGCAGGTACCGCATGCGATCGCCTCCCGTGCACAGATCTGGTATCCGTTGCCGTTACCGTGACGAAATCGCGTCCGTTTGGATAACGCGCCGGGCTGTCCGCTCCTGCCTAACACCGGCGAGAACCACCGCCAGATTGTTCATATGTATGCGCTTTCAACCTGCGCAAGACTTGTGCACGCGGGATGCTGCTGATCGCCTTCGTCGCGTCGCGCTCTCACCCTCCTTGCGGCTTCAAACGAAAAAGAGAAGACCTCCCCTCTCCTTGCGCAGGGATCCGGTCTTCTCTCCACGTCTCCGCCCATCTGAACTTTTCAACAATTAGTGTAACCCCTTGTCACAGAAATGTCAAGAGGGCTTTGGCTCTAAGTCAATAACTGTGGATGGGAGGTCAACCAAGCCAAGGGCATAAAAGCGAGGAGCATCTTTCGCACATAGATCTCACGGTTACGGAAGCCGTAGCTGATTCGTTTGAGCAGCTTGATCTTGGTGTGCACGCCCTCCGTGTAGCCGTTCGAAACACGCCAGGTGTGGT
>PKQU01000085.1 GCA_017577925.1 Bacillota bacterium | reverse complement strand
TGCTGGCGGGATTAAAGAACATCCCGCGCGACCTGTACGATGCGGCGGCGGTTGACGGCGCCGGTCCCTGGGCGCGGTTTTGGCACGTGACGCTGCCGATGCTGAGCCCGACCCTGTTCTACGTGTTGGTGACGGGGATCATCGGCGCCCTGCAGGTCTTCACCCAGGCCTTTTTCATCGAAACGCCGCGAACAACCGACACCTTCCTGCAAGTGTACATCTACGAGCAGGCCTTCGGCATGCAGCGGATGGGCTATGCGTCGGCCATGGCATGGGTGTTCATGCTCCTCATCCTGGCGCTGACCCTGCTTGTTTTCCGCTCTTCACCGCTGTGGGTGTACTACGAGGGAGAACTGCGAGGTGAGGGCCATGTCACGCGAGGCCAGAAAGCGTTTGGCCAACGCGTTCACCTACTTCGTGCTCGCCTTTGGCGGCGCATTCGTGGCCGTTCCGCTCCTGTGGATGATCAGCACGTCGCTCAAAACCCGTGACCAGCTCTATGTCTATCCGCCGCAGTGGATCCCTGCACCGGTGCGGTGGGAGAACTACGTGGAGGTCTGGACGACGCTCCCGTTTGGCCGATTTTTTCTGAACAGCCTGTTCATCACCCTCCTGGCCACCATCGCCGAGGTGGCAAGCGTTGCCGTCGTGGCCTACGGGTTTGCCCGGTTCCGTTTCCGCGGCCGCCATTTCCTGTTCATGTTGATGCTCAGCACGATGATGTTACCCAGCGTCATCGGGATGATTCCTACATTTTTGATCTGGAAGGAACTCGGCCGCCTCGATACCTTCACCCCGCTAACGGCGCCGGCGTGGTTCGCCTGGGGGCCGGCCAGCATCTTCATGTTGCGGCAATTCTTTCTGACCATCCCGCGCGACTTTGAGGAAGCCGCAATTCTGGACGGGGCTGGACCCCTGCAGGTGCTCTGGCATGTGCTCCTCCCGCTCGTCAAACCGGCGCTGGTGGTGGTGGCCCTGCTGGCGTTTCAGGCCAACTGGACCAACTTCATGGCCCCCCTGCTCTATCTGAACACCCCGGAAAAGTTTCCGGTGACCCTCGGATTGAAGTTTTTGGAAACGTCCCTGGGTCCGGGCAGCGAGGCGCCGCTGTGGAACCTGATGATGGTGGTGTCCTTGCTCATGGCACTGCCGATCCTCGTGATGTTCTTCTTCGCACAACGCGCGTTTATCGAGGGCATCCGCATGGGCGGCACGAAGGACTAGGCCGCTTCGCGGGATCTGGCCGGGGATCGTGCTGCCGAACGGTGTCCGCCATTGGGTACGGTGGCCGACACGGGCCGAGGAGGGGCCCGATCGCGTGGTGGCGCCCTGTCACCTCCCAATCTGCCGGGGTGGCAGGGCAAGCTGTACCGCGGGGAGAGTGGTGAGCGGGGGAGATCGGGCATATGGTGATAAAGCGCGACGGCCCCGTATGTGCCTGCGGCAACCGCGGCTGCCTCGAAGCCCTTGCCTCGGTACACACCTTTGCGCAGAGCCGCGCCGATGCGGAGATCGTGTTGGCCAAGCTGGGCGAGCGGGCCGGCGTGCTTGGGGGCGGACGCGCAGGCGACGGGTTGATGCCCTGGTGCGTGCGCAGCCCAATTGCGTCTTTGTTCACGTACAAAGGAGCGATGCGCAATGAACCCCTATCCGCTTCTCCTCGCCCCCACCTTTCACGAGCGGATCTGGGGCGGCACCGCCCTGGCCGACCTGTTCGGCTACGCCCTGCCGTCGCCGCGCATCGGCGAGTGCTGGGCCATCTCGGCTCACCCCAACGGCCCGAGCGTGGTGAAGAACGGTCCGCTGGCGGGGAGGACGCTCCTGGAGGTGTGGGAGGCGCACCGCGTGTGGTTTGGCGTGCCGGTGGTCGATCGCTTTCCCCTGCTGGTGAAGCTGATCGACGCCAACGACGACCTGTCGGTGCAGGTGCACCCCGATGACGACTACGCCCGGGCCAAGGAGGGGGGCGAATGGGGGAAAGCGGAGTGCTGGCTCATCCTCGCGGCATCTCCCGGCGCTTCCCTGGTATATGGGCACACCGCGAGGACGCGTGAAGAGCTTGGGGAACGGATCGCCCGGGGCGAATGGGACCGCCTGTTGACGCGCGTCCCGGTCAAGGCGGGCGATTTTCTGTACGTCCCCAGCGGAACGGTGCACGCCATCGGCAAGGGCATCGTGCTCCTGGAAGTGCAGCAAAATTCCGATGTCACCTACCGTTTGTACGATTACGACCGCCGTGACGCCTCGGGGCGGCCACGGCCCCTGCATGTAAACAAGGCCCTCGACGTGATGGCCGTGCCGGCCTTCTCGCCCGCCGTGGCACCAGCGGTGCGTTACAGCGCCGGCGCGACGGTGACGCGCTACGTGCGCACGCCCCACTTCACCGTCGAGCGCTGGACGGTAGCGAGGACGTGTTTGCTGGCTGAGGATCCCCCTGTCTTCGTCGCCCTCACCGTTCTCGACGGAGCGGGGGCGTTGCGGTGGAACGGGGGAGCCCTTGCGTTGAAGAAAGGGGATCATGTTCTTATCCCCGCACTTGTGGGGAGGGTCGAACTGGGCGGCCCGCTCGACTGCGTCGTGGCGACGGTGGAAGCGGTAAGGGGCGGATGCATCGATTTCCGCAGCGGCCGAGGCACATAGAACCGGGGCGCAAAATGTGGTAGGATGGGGGGGAAAGGGAGGGAACGGACGTGCTCGAACTCGTCATCGTCGGCGGAGGGCCCTGTGGGCTGTCCTGCGCCGCGTACGCCCACAAGGCGGGCCTGCCCTATGTGGTGCTGGAAAAGGGCAGCATCGTCCACACCATCGCCCGCTTTCCGACGGACATGCGTTTCTTCAGCACGGCGCTGCGCATGAGCATCGGCGGCGTTCCCTTCGTGGCCAGCGAACCCCATCCCACGCGGAAAGAGGCCCTCGACTACTACCGCCAGGTCGTGCACACCCTCGGCCTGGCTGTACGCACCTTTGAAGAGGTAACAGCCATTTCCCGGGAGGCGGACGGCACCTTCCGCGTCGTCAGCCGCCCGCACCGCAACCCGGAGCACGCCAACGTGTATCAGGCCAAGGCGGTGGTGGTGGCCACGGGCTATTTCGATTGGCCGAATCGCATCGGCGTGCCGGGGGAAGACTTGCCCCACGTGTCCCACTACTACCGCGAAGGGCATGCCCACTACGGGCAGCGCGTCGTCGTGGTCGGCGGTGGCAACTCGGCGGTTGAGGCGGCCCTCGACCTGTTCCGCTGCGGGGCGCAGGTGACGCTGGTCCACCGCGGCGGCGATGTTCACGACAAGGTGAAACCGTGGGTGTTGCCCTTTTTCCGCAGCCGCGTGAAGAAAGGGCAGATTGCCACACGGTTTGGCACGCGCGTGGTGCGCATCGAGCGCGACGCCGTTGTGGTGGAAAGCGCCGGCCGCCAGGAGGTGCTGGAGGCCGACGCCGTTTACCTGCTGACCGGTTTTCGCCCCGACCACGCCCTGCTCACCGGGCTCGGCGTCACGGTTGACGGGCAGACGGAGGCACCGGTATACGATCCGGAGACGATGGAGACCGATGTTCCCGGCGTGTATGTGGCCGGCGTGGCCGCCGCCGGTCGTGACGCCAACCGGATCTTTATCGAGAACGGACGCTTTCACGGTCTGAAGATCGTGCGCCACCGGCTGGCCCTGCGTGGCATGACCGCGGCAGAACTGGACGAGCGGGTTGGACCGTTGCCCACGGATCCGGATGAACTGGAGGATCCGACCTTTGTCGTGGGCCGGGCGCCGTGAACGGCGCTGTGCACGAAGGGCACGGAAACCGGAAACGCCCCTGTGGTGAGATGCCACAGGGGCTTTTTCATGGCGTTTGGACGCCGAGGATAAGGGGAAAACGGGGATAGGCAACGTTCCATCCTTTCCTGGACTGAATGATCTGTCACTTAACAGGGTGAAGCCCCGCGAGAATAGCCCGTTTCCCTTTCGCGGGGTCAATGGGATAGAAACCGAAAAAATTTGTGAAAATAACGTTCGAATACTTGAAGATCAATTGGTAAAAAGATAAAATGGGGTTAGACCATGATTTATGATGAAAGTGAGGGAATTCGAATGAAGTTTGATCACATAGACAAGCAAATCGTTGACATTCTTCAGCGCGAGGGGCGCATCACGATGACGGAGCTGGGGCGCCGGGTCGAGCTGACCACGCCGGCGGTGACGGAACGCGTGCGACGGCTGGAGGAGAACGGCGTCATCCGGGGCTTTCGCGCCGATGTTTCCCGGGCCCACCTCGGAAAGCCGATGACCGCCTTTTTCTTGATGCGCGTCCATGCCGATGCGACCGAGGCGTTCATCCAGTGGGCCAAAGAGGCCCCGGGGGTGCTGGAGTGCCACCGGGTGAGCGGACGGGCCGACTTTTTGCTGAAGGTGGCCGTCGCCGACATCGCCGAGCTGGAACGGGTAGCCGACCGTTGCCGCCCCTATGGGCAAGTGGAGACGCACATCGTCACCACCACGGTGGTGGAAGGGAAGGCGATGAGCGTTCCGGAAGAGCTGGTGGCCGAGCGCAGTCGCGGGAAGACGGCGTAAGGCGAGCACGGACGAACCGGGGCAAAGGGCAAGTCCGCAGGGCTTGTCCTTGTTTTCTGACAGGGACGGAAAAGAGGAGGGGGAGACCCGGGCGATGGAACAGGGCCTTGCCGGATGGGTGGACGATGCCGCGGTCCTGGTGTGGGGGCTGGTGCTTGGCTCCTTTTTGAACGTCGTCGCGTACCGCGTGCCGCGGGGCTTGTCCGTGGTCTGGCCGCCGTCGGCCTGCCCGCACTGTGGCGGCCGGCTTGCGTCGCGCGACCTCATTCCCCTGTTCAGCTTCCTGTGGCTGCGCGGGCGGTGTCGCCGATGCCGCGCGCCGATCTCGCCGCTCTATCCGCTGGGCGAAGCGCTGACAGCGCTGGCCTTTTGGTTGGTGTGGCGCCGGGTGGGACTGTCGCCCGAGCTGGCCGTCGGCTGGGGGCTGGCCAGCTTGCTGGTTACGGCCACCGTTGCCGACCTGCGCGACCGGCTCATTCCCAATCGTGTGGTGGCCACGGCGGCGGCGTTCCTCGGGGGCTGTCGCCTCATCGTGCACCCCCTGCCGCTTGAAGCCTACGTGTGGGGCGCCGTCGCGGGTTTTGGGACGCTTTATGCCCTGAACGGGCTGAGCCTGCTCGTTTTCCGACAGGAAGGAATTGGCGGTGGGGACATGAAATTGATGGCGGCGGTAGGCCTGGCTGCTGGATGGCAGGCCGTGCTTTTGGCCCTTGCGGTGGGATCGCTGCTGGGCGGTGCGGTGGCGGTGCTGCTCCTCGTCACCGGAAAAGTGCGCCGCCGCCAGTACCTGCCCTTTGGCCCGATGCTGGCGGCGGGGAGTTTGATTGCCTACCTGTGGGGCGACAGGCTGATCGGATGGTACCTGGGGTGGTACATGTAATTTGCGGGAGGTGCAGGGGGTCATTTGGAGGAAATCCCGGCGCTCACAACGAATTTCAGCGCTGCCTCGACGGGGATATCGACGATCTCCACGTCTTCCTTGGGCACGAGGACGGTGTGGCCCGCCCACTGCATGGACTGCAGGATGTATACGGCGACGTGATCCTTCCCCACATCACCGAGCTCGCGGATTTCCTTTGCCGTGACAAAGCCGACCAGCTTCATCGATGTGCCGGGAATGCGGACGATGGCCACCTGCTGGAACGACTTGCGCTCGCCGAGGAGCGATTCGATGGTGTCCTTGATCAGCGTGTACACCAGGCGGATGAGGGGGATACGGCGGACGACGCGGTCGATCAGGTTGACCAGGCGCTGGCCCACCCAGTTGGAGGCGAGGTAGCCCACGAGGGTGATGCCGACTAGGGCGAGGAGAATGCCCAGTCCGGGGACGGGCAGCGGGCGATTGAGCACGTCCTCAATGAGTGTGTCGATCCACTGGAGTACCTGGGTGACGATAAACACGGTCAGGGAGATGGGCAGCAGGGTGATGAGGCCGTACACAAAAAATTTCACAAGTCCTTTCATCGTCGTCCTCCTATTTCGGCATCACGGCGGCGATGCGTTCCGATCGGGAGGGAGCGGGATGCGACCCTCCCCCGCTACAGACACCCCGAGTATACCAATGAATGACAGCGTCGGGCAAGAAGCCGGACGGATGCCCCTTTTGTTCGGAACACGTCCGGCGGCTTGCGGCCACGCACTGCGCGATAAGGAAGACGCGCCTCAAAAAACGGAAGCCGTCAGGGGGGTACCTGACGGCTTCTTTCGTTTGCGCAGCTAGTTTCGGTAGACCCATTTGAGCAGCGGCGGGGTGGCGAGGGTGGTGACGAGGATGACGAGCAGCGCCACCGTGAAGAGCGAGGGCGGTAACAGCTTCTCCGACAGGCCGATGGAGGCGATGATGAGCGCCACTTCTCCGCGGGAGATCATGCCGACGCCAACGGCAAGGGACGGTCGGTGGGAAAAGCCGGAGGCGCGGGCCCCGAGGTAGGCGCCGATCAGCTTGGTGAGGAGTGCGACCAGGCTCAAGATGACGGCCAGGCCCACATTGTCCCCCAGTCCCTTGAGTTCGGCGGCAACCCCAATGCTGGTGAAGAACACGGGAACGAAGAAGGCGTAGCTGATGGGCTCCACCTTCTCCAGCACCTGGCGCTCGAACGTTGTCGCGCCGATGGCCGCGCCGGCGATGAAGGCGCCGATGATCGGCGCGATGCCGAACGCGTCGGCGGCGTAGGCGTAGAAGAAGCAGATGATTAGCGCGCCGCTGGCCAGCGACTCGGTTACCCGCAGACGGGACAGCCACCGCATGACGGGCGGCACCACTTTCCAGGCGACGAGGAGCGCGCCGGCGAAAAAGACGGCTTTCTTCAGCAGGAGGAGGCCGATGTTCACCTCTTCGGCTCCGGTCAGCGTCATGACGATGGCCAGCAGCAGGATGACGAGGATGTCGTCGACGACGGCCGCACCCAGGATGGCCATGCCCTCCGGGGAACGCAGGCGTCCCAGCTCGCGCAGGGTCTGCACGGAAATGCTGACGCTGGTGGCCGTGAACAGGAGGCCCATGAACACGGATGTCACGGTGTCGTAGCCAAACAGCACGCCCACCGCGTAGCCGCCGATGAACGGGAAGACAATGCCGCCGACCCCGACCAAAAATGCCGGCTTGCCGCTCTTTTTGAATTCGTCGAGGTCGGTCTCCAAGCCCGCCAGAAACATGAGCAGGATGACGCCGATCTCGCTCAGTTCCTTCAGCAGCTCGGTATTCTCGATCAGCCCGAGCACCGACGGACCGAGGAGGATCCCGACGAGCAGCTTCCCGAACACAGCCGGTTGCCCCAACTTCACGCTGACGTCGCCGGCGATCTTCGTGGCGAGCAAGATGAGCGCCAGTTGCAGGATGAGCACGATCACCCCTCCGTTCGTGCGGTGTGCCGCAGTGGCCAAAGGACACTTCCCAGTCTACCATAAAACCCCCCGGGGAACGACTCCGGGGGTGAAACGCGCATCCCGACGGTCAGGCCCACAGCCGGTAGGGATTGAAACCGCCGGTGATCTCGAGCAGGATGCGTGCCATCTCCAGGTGGCTGAAGGCCTGCGGGAAATTGCCCCATTGCTGGCGTGTGCGCGGGTCGAAGTGCTCGGCCATGAGCAAGAGATCGGTGGCCGAGTCGAGGCAGACGCGGATCAGCTCCTCGGCGCGGGAACGGTTGTTCACCATAAGGTGGTAGCGGGCCAGCCACAGGGTGGGCAGGTAGAAGGGCACGGCGGCGTAGTCGTAGCGGGCGATGCCGCCCCACATGTTGAGGCCGCCCTTTTCCGAGGCCGGCACGTGGGCGTAGGGGGACGCCGTCGTGTACTGGGTGACGGGGATGTTGGGCTTTTTCAGCGGCGTCTCGATCAGGGCCACCGTTTTGGTCATGCGCTCGTCGCGCGGATCGAGAAGGCCATAGAACGCCAGGGCGAGGACGGAGATGTCCAGCGGTGCATCGGGGGCATAGGACTGCAGGAAGGCCTGCCGCTCGGCGTTCCACCCACGGGTGAGGACGTCGCGACGGATCGTTTCGGCCACCGTCCGCCAGCGCCGGGCGTCCTCGTCATGTCCCAGGCGTTCGGCGATGCGCGACGCCGCGCGGAGGCAGGCGTAACACATGGCCTTTCCGTGAAGCCAGTGGTCGAGCCGCTCGCGGATTTCCCAGATCCCGTTTTCCGGACGCATCCAGTTTTCGGTCACCCAGTCGGCCGCCTTGCGGATGTTCGACCAATAACGTGCCGGGAGGGTCCAGTCGCCGGAGAGTTCTGCGTGCATCCACACGCCGTGGACGATGTTGCCGGCGTTGTCCAGCTGCAGCTGGCCAGCGGCCTCGTTGCCGAAACGAATGGGCCGTTCGCCGTTCGGGCCGGCCAGGTCCTCGTCGATCCATTCCGTCGGGTTGCCGCCGTCGATGGTGTACAGCGGCTGGCGCCACTCGCCGCTGTCGTCCTGCAGGCGGAAGGCCAGCTCGTAGAAGCGGCGCGGTTCGTCGTGCAGGCCGCAGATGTCGAGGGTGAGGGAGGTCAGGTAGCCGTCGCGCAGCCACAGGT
>PKQU01000084.1 GCA_017577925.1 Bacillota bacterium | reverse complement strand
TGGGAGGCGTAGGACAGCAGCAAATTGGCAAAGACCGCACCCGGATCGAAGCCCATGGGGCCGTAGAAGGCGAATTCGGGGTCGATCACCTTTGTGCTGTCGGTCTTCACCATGATCGAGCCGGTGTGCAAATCGCCGTGGATGAGGGCCTGGGCCTTGGTCATGAACGCGTCCTTCAGCTTGGCCACTTCCCGCTTCAGTTCCCCGTTCTGCCACAACGCCTCCACCGCGTCGCGAATGAGCGGGTTAAATTGGTTGGTGTCGGCATTGTAATAGGGGTGGGAAAAAACCAGGTCTTCGGTGATCTTGCACATTTCGGGGTTGATGAAGGCCCGTTGCTTGGCTTTCTTCTCCTCCGGCGACAGGAAGAGATCGGAGGTGAAAAACAGCGTGCGGGCCAAAAAGGTGGCCATGTGCTCGGCAAAGCGCGGGTACACCGTGCGGGCAATTAGCCCTTTGCGCATGATCGTGTGGTCGGAAAGGTCCTCCATCACCGTCAGCGCCAGGTCCGCATCGTAGTGGACCACCTCGGGCACGAGGCCCGGAGCCAGCTCGCCCTCGATACGCAGCGCCTCGGCCTCGATGCGGGCGCGGTCGAGGGTCAAGGGCCACGATTCGCCAACGATACGCGCGTAGGGTAAAGCCTGTTTGATGATCAGCGATTGCTCGGAAGCAGAGTCGACGATGTGGAAGACGAGATTCAGGTTGCCGTCGCCAATTTCGCGGCAGGTCAGGTTGGCGTGGCGCGGAAAAAACCCGCGTTCCTTAACGTACGCGGCGGCATCCGCTTCGGTCAGCGGGCGGTAGGTTGTGGACATGGCGGCCTCTCCCCCTGCAGCAAGGTCAGCGTGAGATTGAAGAAAAGATCAAACTTTATTTTCTATCGGAATGCGCGGGTTTGCAACTCTCTTTTTGATCTTCCAGCCATTTCAACAGCTTCGTTCCCGGATGCCGCCCGGAGGTCGCCGGCACGTACGCCCGCGCAGCAAGGAGGGCCGCCACCTCGTCCCGGGTCAGCTGCCGTTCCCCACCCAGCATCCGGGCCATCCAGCGGATGCGCGCCGCCATCTCCAAACTCTCCATTTTCTGGTGCGCGCTCTCCAGATCCGGTCCCATCGTCACCGCGCCGTGGTTTTCCAGGAGCAGGGCGTCAAAGTCGTCCAGATACGGACGGATCGCGTCGGCCAGCGCCGCCGTCCCCGGCACGGCAAACGGCACGGTTGGAACGCCCCCCAAGGTAACGACGATCTCCGGCAACACCGGATCCAGCATCGACAGGCCGGCCACGGTAAACGCCGTCGCCGTGGGCGGATGGGCGTGCACCACCGCGCCAACATCCTCCCGCTGGCGGTAGATCGCAAGGTGCAGCTGCGCTTCCGAAGACGGCCGGTGCCGCCCGGCCAACACGTTCCCGCTCAGGTCGATCACCACGAGGTCCTCCTCCGCCAGCGCGCCCTTGTGCTTGCCACTCGGCGTGATCAGAATGGTGTCCGCCGACAGACGGACGCTGATGTTGCCTTCCGCTCCGGCGACAAGTCCCTTTTCGTACAGCGCCCGCCCGATTTCTACCACCTGACGCGCAAGGTGCTTGTCCATCGCATCCCCCTCCCTTTTCCGGTCTCTACTCCCGCATCCACCACATGCATCGTATCCAGCGGTTCGAAACGGATGGGCGTTCCCCGCCCAAGGGTGCCACTTACCCGTCCGGCGGCGCTTCCCCTTTTCCTGCGGCTCGCGCGTCGGCCACCGCCGCTTGCAAGTCGTCCGGCCACGGCGCTTCCACTGTTTCCCACGACCTGGTCAGCGGATGGGAAAAGGTTACGCGCCACGCGTGCAGCGCCTGGCGTCCAAGGGGCGCGGGCGGACCGCCGTACAGCACGTCGCCCATGAGCGGATGGCCGATGTGCGCAAAATGGACGCGAATCTGATGCGTCCGGCCCGTCTCCAGCCAGGCGCGCACCAGCGTAGCGTCCCGAAAGGTTTCCAGGACCTCGTAATGGGTCACCGCCGGCTGGCCCGCAGGCGACACGCAGCGCCGCTGCCGGTTCTTCCGGTCGCGGGCAATGGGAAAGCGCAGCGTTCCCCGCTTTTTCCGCAGGCGTCCGGCCACCAGGGCCACGTATTCGCGGCGCACGCAGCGCTCGCGCAGTTCGGCATCCAGCACGGCGTGGGCCCACGGGTGCTTGGCGTACAGCACGACGCCGGTGGTGTCGCGATCCAGCCGGTGGATGTGGCGCGGCTTGGCCGCAATTCCGTTCAGCAGGTAATGATAGGCGACGGCATTGGCCAAAGTGCCGCCCCCTCCCGGCCGGTCCGGATGGACGATCATCCCCGCCGGCTTGTTGACGACAAGCACATGGTCATCTTCGTACAGCACTTCAATGGGATGCGGCTCCGGGTTGACACCGTAGTCCTCCGGCGCGAAGGCGTGCAGGCGCAGCCGCGCACCCGCCGCCAGCGCCTCATCCGGCCGGGCCGGGTGCGTTCCCACCACCACCCGGGCCTCGCGCAACCACGCACGGCGAAGGCGCGCAGGGACGCGCAACGGACCGGCCAGTACCGCCTCCACCGTCTGGCCCTGCCACGCGTCGGGAACCACCACCTCGAGCCATTCCCCTTTTCGCCGAAACACCGCCACTCGTCTCGCCTCCTCCCCAATCGGGCGCCGGGACGCATGGAAAAAGGACCGGTGGCCCGGTCCTGTTTTCCACACCAATCCGCTTGTCCCGCCCTTCAGCAGCCAAGCAGCTCGGTCAAGCGCTGGGGATCGAACCCGACTACCCACTCGTTGCCGATCCGCGTCTGCGGCACAATCAGCTGACCCGTTGCTTGGATCACGGTTTTGCGTGCCGCGTAATCCTCGGTCAGGTCAACTTCCGTATAGGGGATTCCTTTCTCCGAAAGGAACCGCTTCAGCGCGGCACATGCCGGTCAAGTGGGGGTGGTGTAGACAACCACGTCGCGGTCCGTTGCCATGCACACGCCTCCTTTCGCCTCCCCGCCATTAGTCTTCCCCGAATGGCATCCTGCTTGTCCTTCCTGCGCAAGACGCGCGTTCGGCCCTAAATCGCCTTGGTGGTCACCAGCTTGCGGTCCATGACAACGAAGCCGTAGAGGCAAAGCAGGCCGGCCAACAGCACGACGGCGCCGGCGAGGAAGGGATAGGTGGCGTGGAGGGTGTACAGCGCCGTTCCGACTACCGGACCCAAAATGCGCCCCAGGCTATCCATCGACGAGACCAGCCCCGACGCCACCCCCTGGCCAACCGTCGTCCGCTGCGTAACGAGGGACGTGACGCACGGGCGAATAAGGGCATGACCGGTACCGAAAAGGGCCAAGTAGAGAGTAGCCGTCCAAAAATTCGTGGTGAAGATGATGAGAAACATGCCGACGGCCGCCAACACCAGACCGATGCCGATGGCACGTCCCTCGGTTCCCGGCTTGACCAACCGCCGAATCACGCCCCCCTGCACCAGCGCGCCCACAATTCCCACGATGGCAAACATCACGCCAATTTGGGCCGTGGAGGCACCGATGCGCGCCATCTGGAAATACTGGAGGGTTCCCTCAAGGCCGGCAAGGGTAAACGACACGATGAAGACGATGATGTACAAGTACTTCAGCGGGCCGCGGAAGGCCGCCCACCGCGACAGGTGCCCCTCGGCACGCACCATCCGCCGCTCGGGGGCGAGGGATTCCGGCAATGCCCGCCACGCAAACAACAGCGTGAGGAGGGAAAGCCCGGTCGCGGCAAAAAACGGCACGGTGTGCCCGATCTCCCCGAGCACCCCCCCTACGGCCGGGCCCAGGATGAAACCGAGGCCGATGGACATGCCGACCAGGCCCATCGCCCTGGTTCGCTCCGCTTCCGTCGTGATGTCGGCCACATAGGCCACCGTACAGGAGACGGCCGCTCCAGAAAAGACGCCGCCGAGAAAGCGCGACACGTACATGAGCCACAGCCGATGATCGGCCAAGCCAAACAGCACGAAACTGACGGCAAAGCCGAAGAGCCCGGTCAGGATAACCGGCCGCCGCCCAATGCGATCCGACAAGGCCCCCCACAGCGGGGAACAGACGAACGACGCCGCGGCGTATACCGACAAGAGAAGCCCCAAATGGATCGGTGCCGCCCCCGCGTCCTGCACCATCTCCGGCATGACGGGAATGATCAATCCGAACCCGACAAAGGTCGTAATCAATGTTAACATCACAATACCCAGTTGTCGCCTCACGTGGAAATCCCTCAACTTTCCGCAGGTTTCGCTCGGATTTCAGCAGGGCATTTTTCACATTGTCAGACAGTATTGTACCAAACTTTGCGCGCCGCCATGAACGGCGCCGCCACGGTCGTCACATCGTAAAAAACGAAAGCCCCCCGCGTGATCAGGGGCTCGCGGTCCGGGCTTCCCCCTGGGCCCAGACCTGGATGAGGATGCGCACCGCTTCCAGTACTGAGGCCATCGACCAGCTGGGCATGCGCGCCGCCGACGTGGCGGCCATCTCGTGGGTGGCCGGCAGGTGCACCAGACCCGCGGGAACGGACGCTTCTTCCACGAATCGGTGCAGCAAGCGGTACACGACGTGATTGCCGACAAACGTTCCGCCGGCGTCGGAAACCTCCGCGGGATACCCGCGCCGGATCAGCCCGTCAACTAGGCGCCGCGCCGGCAGGGTGCCAAAATAGGCTGCAGGGCCGTCGGGAACGATCGGGGCGTCCCGCCGCATCGCCCCATCGGCGTCGGGTCCGCCGTCGTCACAGTTAATCGCCACGCGGGACAGCGCGATGCGGTCCAACCCGGGGGCAAGCTCCAACACGAAAACCGCGTGGGGATGAAGGTCGTCCACGGCACGCTGCAGCTTCTCCCCGGCACGGGCATACGACACCGGAAGCACAACGCCAACCACGTCACAGCCGCCAATGTGCTGCCCATTCAGCAGCCGCGCCACGTGCTCACTGGGGTTGAGGCGGTAGGAACCAAAGGGACCAAAGCCCGCCAGAAGAACCGTGTTCACGCTCCCGCTCTCCTTTCCGGGACGCCCAAGAGGTCGGAACCGCTCAGGCCAGCGCCGCTTTCAACTCGTCGGGGGAATTGGCCCACATCTGCGGATTGTGCCGCATCAAGAAGGCACGCAACACCGCTTTGCTTTGCGCGTCCATCTCGTCGACGACGATGCGTCCCTTCAGCGAGGCGTCCATCCGGTTGACGTGCTCGGCAAGGATCTTGTACCCGCGCCGCGCCTCATGGTCGATTTCCATGTAGGAGGCGGCCACGCCCTTGTAATAGGGGCCATTTTCGCCCTTCCCCACCGTCACCCACACCACCCAGTAGGGTTTGCCGTTCGGCACCTCGCTGCGGTTCGTCGTCCACCGGATGCCCCGCTCCACGGCACTCTTGGCATGCAGGGCGCCCAAGTCAATGTATGCCTCTTCCCCATCGATGATGACCGGCGCCACTGCGCTGAGGTCTACCACCCCGCGGCCGAAACCGGCATGGACATCGGTCCGGGTATTGAGAAGGGTAAAGCCGCGTTTCGCACCCCCGCTGCCGCTCTTGTTCAGCCGGTCCATGGCATCCGCCTCCCGTTGTGTCAGATCTGAAGCCATTATACGCCATTAGGCACATGCCTCGCCATTTGTGACCGCATTCATGAACCCGGGCTTTCAGAGGTTTCGATCTTGAATATATTCTATTTCATAATTATGTCAATAATGTTTTTTTGTGATTTGATCCCCTGCTCCCGTTGTGCAATAATAAAAACATGTGAAATCGAGTGTGAAGGAGCGTGACGGCGTCCGAGTAAGCAATGAGGAGGGAACCACATGGTTTTCGCGATTTCGTTCTTCATCATCCTGTTGTTTGTGTTGTGGGGGGTGTTCTGGCCGCAAAACCTGAATGAAACAGCCAACGGGCTGCTGAGCGTGATCATCGAAAAGTGTGGCTGGTTTTACATGCTGGTCACCTTTGGCTTCTTGCTGTTCGCCCTCACCCTCGCTTTCAGCAAATACGGGTCAATTCGCCTTGGGCCGGACGGCCAAAAACCCGAATATTCACTTCTTACATGGTTTTCCATGCTCTTTAGCGCAGGTATGGGGATCGGACTTGTGTTCTGGGGCGTCGCCGAGCCGATGTACCATTACGTGGACCCGCCCTTCGACGCAGAAGGGAAAACGGCTAAAGCGGCCCGATTGGCCATGCGGTACGCCTTTTTCCACTGGGGATTACACCCCTGGGCCATCTACACGGTCATCGCCCTGTCTATCGCCTATTTCCAGTTTCGGAAAAGAACGAGCAGCTTGATCAGCGCAACGTTCCAACCGCTCCTCGATCATAAGGTAAACGGCCCGCTGGGGAAAGCCATTGACCTCCTGGCCATCTTCGCCACCGCCTTTGGCGTGGCCACCTCGCTCGGGTTGGGCGCGCTGCAGATCAACGGGGGGTTGTCCCACTTGCTGGATATCCCCAACCAGTTGTCGATACAATTGGTGATCATTCTCATCCTCACCGTAATGTACATCGCCTCGGCGACGACGGGATTGAACAAAGGGATCAAAACCCTGAGCAACGTCAACATGGCCGTTGCCGTGGGGCTGTTGCTCGTGGTGCTGTTTGTGGGTCCGACATCGTTCCTCTTTGAAGTCTTCACCACCACACTGGGGGACTACCTGCAGAATCTCATCAGCATGAGCCTGCGCATGGCCCCGTTCACCGACGGATCGTGGCTGGCCAACTGGACCTTGTTTTACTGGGCCTGGTGGATCGCGTGGGCCCCGTTCGTCGGCCTGTTCATCGCCCGCATATCGAAGGGGCGTACCATCCGCGAATTTGTCATCGGCGCGCTGATCGCCCCCAGCTTGTTCAGCTTCCTGTGGTTCTCCGTCTTTGGAGGTCTGGCCCTCAAGCTCGAAATCGTCGACGGCCGCAATATCACCCAGGCGGTACAAGCGGATCTGACCTCAGCCCTCTTCGTCACCCTCGAACACCTTCCCTTTGGCAGCATCGCGGCAGCACTAGCCACGGTGCTCATTATCACCTTCTTTGTCACCTCGGCCGACTCGGCCACCTATGTGCTGGGCATGCTCTCCTCCAACGGGCGCCTCAACCCCACGCGCCGCGTGCGGGTCGCGTGGGGCATCCTGCAGGCGGCCATCGCCGCCGTTCTCCTTGTCAGCGGAGGGCTGAAGGCGCTGCAGACCGCATCGATCGTCGCAGCCTTGCCCTTTGCCGCAATCCTGGCCGCCATGTGCGTCTCGTTGTGGAAAGCGCTGGCCCAGGAACATCGCGAACGCATGCGCCAGGAACGGGAGCGGCAAAAGAAGTTGGAACAACTGCTATATGCACGCGAGTAAAGAAACGCGCCACCGCCTTCCGCGGGCAGCGGAAACGGTGGCGTTTTTTCACGCGTAGCGAAAGCCGCCGTCGGAATGGAGGATTTGCCCGGTAATCCACTCCGCCTCGTCGCTGGCCAAGAAGCGAATCAGACGGGCGGCGTCCTCCGGCTGGCCAACGCGGCCCATTGGAAAGCGCGGCAGCAACTCGGCCTTCACCTGTTCCGTCATCCAACCCGTATCGGTGGGCCCGGGATTGACGGCGTTGACCGTAATCCCCCGGGACGCCACCTCGGCCGCAAACGTGACGGTAAACGCATCGATGGCGCCCTTCGTTGTCGCATAGGCGATCTCCTTGGGCATTGGACCGCGCGACTGCCCCGATGTCAGGTTGATGATCCGCCCGCCCGACCCTCCGCGAAACCGGCGGGCGAAGGCCACGCTGAGCAACACGGTGGCCCGCACGTTGACCGCGTAATGCGCATCCAAGGTCGCCGCGTCCAACCGGTCCCACCCGTCAAGGTCAGAATGACACGCGTTGTTGACCAGGATCGACGGGGGGCCGAGCTGTTGTTCCACCGCATCTAATAAGGTTTCGGGCGCTTCGGGACGAGAAAGGTCGAGTTCCGCGTGGGCACAGCGCACACCCAGTCGCCTCAGCTCCTCCGCCAGGACGTCCGGGTTGTCCGGGGCGGTCCCCCACGGCATGGCGCGATCGTACGGCGTCCAGTACGTGAAGAAGATGTCCGCCCCGTCGGCGGCGAGCGCCCGGCACACGGCGGCGCCGATTCCCTTCATGCGTCCAACGCCCGTCACCACGGCAATGCGGCCCCGCAGGCCGCCTCGATTCCGCATCGATGGGTTCACCCATACGTCCTCCCTTCCTTTTGGTTGGGGATGCTTCCGTTTGTCCCCTCCCTGAAGCCTCACCGCGTGCGGCGCCGATAGTACACGTACGACAGCACCACGGGGATGAGGCTGCTTGCCACCGCCACGGCCAAAAAGACCGCAAAACGCTGCGGCGCGGGCAAAAACGATGCGGCCATCATCAGCGCGCCACCAACCACAAAGACGCGCCCGCCCACGCGGTGGGTCTGCCGCCAAACCTCCTCGTCCGACAGCGTCCACGGCGTCCGGATGCCAAGAAAGAAATTTTGCCGGAACCGCGGCATCTCGTTGCCGAGAAAGAGGAACAACAGCCCGATAAGCAGGGGAAGCACAACCGAAACGTCGACCGACCACCCGGCACCGTTGGCCACGACCATCGCGTGAATCACCAGCAGGAGCGTAAGGATGAGATTGATCGCCATGTGGTACGACCGCTCAAACCGGCGGATTTCCTCGCGCTTGGGGTCAATGGCCGGCAGAATGCGCAGCAACCCGGCGAACACCAGGATCA
>PKQU01000083.1 GCA_017577925.1 Bacillota bacterium | reverse complement strand
GACAAGGAGAACCTGTACCAGGCGGGCGTACAGGCGGCGAGCCGGTTTCTGTCCCGCTGGGATTTCGAGCGCTACGTGCGGGTGTACCGCACCGATTCGGTGTTGGTGTAACGTGGGGTTGGGGCAAGGGAGGGGAGTCCGGTGCGTGTCGAGGAAACGACTGCCGACGGCGCAGTCGTGCTTTTTTTGGATGCCGGTACTGAATTTTATAATGAAGTTGACAAAACCGACGGCGCAAAACCGGACCGCATCGTCGCGGCCCACGGTGAACACGGTGCATCGAATCGGCGGGGGTGGCATGGCCATGGACAGAAAGGCGCTTTGGGCCTTGTGTGCGCTCGTCTCGTGTGTTGCGGTGGCCGGCGTGATCGCCCTGGCCGTCGGCGTGTTGCGCGATGACCCCGTTCCGCGGGCGACCGTCTTGCCTGCGCCGCGTTTCCACATCGTGTTGATCGCCCAGGAGCGCGGCAATCCCTATTGGCAGAAGGTGCAAGCCGGCGCCGAAGCGGCGGCGCGGGAGCGCAACGCCTTCATCGAGGTACGCGGTCCCGTGCAGACGGACATCGAGGAGCACGTCAAACTGCTCGACATGGCGATCGCGTCCCGCGTCGACGGGATCATCACCCAGGCCCTGACGGAGAAGGCCTTTGCCCCGGTGATCAATAAGGCCCGTGAGAAGGGCATCCCCGTCATCACCATCGACACCGACGCGCCCGCGACGAAACGCCTCGCCTACGTGGGCAGCGACAATTACCGAGCGGGCGTGCAGGCGGGGCAGGCGCTGATCCGGGCCACCGGTGGGAAGGCCACCGTTGGCGTCATCACCGGAAGTTTTGAGGCCGAGAATATGATTCAGCGCCTGAAAGGATTCCGTGACGCCGTCAAGCATGCACCGGGGATCCGCGTGGTCGCCGTCGAGTCGTCCAACATCAGCCGCATCTATGCCGCGGAAAGGGCCGAGCGCATGTTGAAGGACCACCCGGATCTCACGGCACTGGTCGGCACCAGCGCGCTGGACGGGTTGGGCATCGCGGAGGTGTTGGAGAAGAGGGGACTTGCGGGCCGCGTGACGGTGATCGCCTTTGATGACCTGGCCGAGACGCTGGCGTACATCGAGAAAGGCGTCATTACCGCCACGGTGGTGCAAGCCCCCTATGCCATGGGCTACCGCAGCGTGCACCTGTTGGTTGACGCGCTGGAAGGCAAACCGGTGCCGCCCCTCACCTACACGGACACGTACATCCTCACGCGCGACACGCTGGCCCTCCACCGCGCCGCGGCCTCCCGGGAAAGCGAGGCGGATCGGCCATGAAGACCATCCAGAGCAAGTTGCTGGCCTTTTTTTTGGCCCTGCTGTTGTTGTTGTCCGGCGTATTCGCCCTCCTCCACTACGGCACCCAAAGGTCGATCGCCCTGTACGACACCATTGTGCAGCGTTTCTTGCTGGTAAACGAAATCTCGCAGCGCACGCAGCTCCTGATGCAGGCCCTGAACGCCTATCTGGTGGACAAGTCGCCCCACATTCTGCGGGAGTATGAGCAGCACAAACGCGTGCTCCTAGCCGACCAGAACGCGCTCACGCGTACGCTGGCGACACCGGAAAATTGGGTGACGGTGAAAAATTACCGCAACCTGATTGCCAGCTTGATTGAGGAAACCGACCAGACGCTGCGCGTCTTTGCCGAGGGGGATATCGACCGCTATTCGGACCACTACCGGGAAGCGCAGAACATTGCCCTGTACATACTGGAAACCACCCTGCAGTTGATCGATCGGGAGCTCACCGCCTACCACCAGGTGTATGCCCAGCTGCGCGACACCCACCGCGCCTACGAAACCATGGGCGCGCTCGTGTTCGGGGCCACCCTGTTCTTGAGCGTCCTTTTCGCCTACCTGTTTGCGCGCGGGATTGCGCGTCCGATCCGCCGCTTGGCCCTTGCCGCCAAGGAGATCTCGCAAGGGAAGCTGGATGGCCCGGTGGTGGAGGTGCCCACCCGTGACGAAGTGGCCTTGCTCGCCGAGGCATTCAACCGCATGCGCGACAGTTTGCGCCGGCTGATCGACGAGATGAAGCAGAAAGCGGAGCTGGAGAAGGCCTTGCACGCGCATCAGCTCAAGGCCGTCGAAATGGACCGCCTGCTCAAGGAGATCGAGCTCAGAAGCCTTCAGAACCAGATCAATCCGCACTTTTTGTTCAACACCCTCAACACGGTGGCTAGGATGGCCTACCTGGAAGGAGCGGAGCGGACAAGCGAGCTGATTGTCGCCGTCTCCGGTCTGCTGCGCTACTCGCTGCGCGGGCTGGACCGGCCGGTGACATTGGAGGAGGAGCTCCGTCACGTGAAGGACTACTGCTTCATCCAGAAAACGCGGTTTGGTGACCGCGTTGCCGTGGAGTTCGACGTCGACCCGGGATGCCTGCGGCAGGCGGTCCCCTCCCTCACCCTACAGCCGCTGGTGGAGAATGCCTTCATCCACGGAATTGAGCCGTTGGAGCGCAACGGGCGTATCCGGCTGACCGTGCGGCGCGCGGCGAACGGGGTGGTGGTGGAGGTGGCCGACAATGGCGTGGGCATGGATGAGGCCACCCTTGCGGCCCTCACCAGCGGTGAGGAGCCCCCGGCAGGGGAAAGGCAAACGGGCCATTCTACCGGCATTGGCCTGGCCAACGTCCGCGACCGGCTGCGCCTCTTTTACGGGCGGGACGACGTGATGGAGATTCACGCCACGCCGGGGAGCGGGACGACGGTACGCCTGGTGCTTCCCCACCGAACGATCCGCGATGGAGGAGAGGAGGGAGGGTCATGTATCGGCTCCTCATCGTTGACGACGAGGGCATTGAACGCGAAGCCCTCCGGATGATTGTCCGCCGGCACGTACCCGAGGTGACGGTGCTGGAGGAAGCAGCGAATGGACGGGAAGCGATCGAGAAAGCCGAGCGCTTGCGCCCCGACATCATCACGATGGACATCAAGATGCCCGGAATCGACGGCTTGGAGGCGGTCCGCGAGATTCGGACGATCCTCCCCGATGCGCAGGTGATCGTGGTCTCGGCCTATGACACCTTCGACTACGCGCGCCAGGCCCTTTCCCTCGGCGTGCGCGAGTACGTGCTCAAGCCCAGCAAGCCGGAGGAAATGGTGGCGGCTCTGCGCCGCGCCCTCGACGCGGTTGCCCACAAGCGGCGGCAGCGTCGCCAGCTCCTCGAGCTCAAGGAGCGTTACTACCGCGTCCTGCCCCTCGTGGAGACGGAACTGGTCGCCTCCGTCATTTTCGACCAGGTGCAGGAGATCACCATGGAGGAACTGAGCGAGCTCTTGGGCGTGCGCATCGACGCGGGATACGCCGTGGTGCTGCGGCTGTGGGGCGAGGAGGCGGAGCGCCTCGATGCCGCCGCCAAGTGGAACGTGTACACGGCGGTCAAGGGCC
This sequence comes from Bacillota bacterium, assembly GCA_017577925.1. Classification (GTDB taxonomy): domain Bacteria; phylum Bacillota; class Bacilli; order Calditerricolales; family Calditerricolaceae; genus Calditerricola. The sequence goes on along the minus strand of PKQU01000083.1, from coordinate 5,372 downwards.
AGGCCAAGCGCCTGCTCCGCTGCCTTGTGGGCCCGATGATCGGCTGGCACCTTCCCCTGTTCGTGCTCCTGGACGCCGACCGGCGCCAGAAGGGGCTGTCGGGGAAAGCGCACGCCGCCGTCTTCGTCCGTCGGCTTCTCGACCGCCTGGCGGCACAGGAGGTGACGCGCGCGGTGCGGGTTTTCGCCGGTGTCGGGCGGGCGTACGCCTCCCTGGAGGGGCTGCGGACGTCCTACCACGAGGCCCTGTTGGCCTCGCGGGACGTGTTGGCCAAACCGGCAGCCGTGCGCATGTACGAGGATCTGGAAGCGGACGCATCGGTCCGCATTCCGCCGCTGGAAAAGGAAAAAGCGTTGCTTGAGGCGGTACGCCGCCGCGACGCCGAGGCGAGTCGTGCCCTGCTGACGTCGATCTTCGATGAGGTGGAAGCCTCGTCGGGCGGCGATGCGGAGGCGATCCGGCGTTACGCCATCGAATTGTTTGCCGTGCTCACGCGTGCGACCGAGAGCGAGGGGCCATCGGTTTCGCCGTTTGAGTGCTTCGAAGGGGCGGCCACGGTGGCCGACATCCGCGAGACGGCCCACGCCTTGCTGATGCAACGGGTCAACCGTGTTGCCGGTGTGGACGCCGCCCTTGCGCGTGGCCGGGACCTCATCCACCAGGCCAAAGCGTTTATTGACACGCATTTCCATGACGACCTCCACCTCGAAACGGTGGCCAACCGCGTCCACCTCAGCCCGTATTATTTCAGCAAGCTGTTCAAGGAGCGCGTCGGCCTCACGTTCATCGACTACCTCACGCAGGTGCGGATCGAGAGGGCCAAGCAGCTGCTGCTGACCTCAGCGCGCAGCGTGAAGGAAATCTGTTTCGAGGTGGGCTACCGCGATCCCAACTACTTCAGCCGGGTGTTCAAAAAGGCGACCGGCCTTACGCCGACCGAATTTCGCCAGCGGTTTGGCGGCCGGACGTGAGGAATGGACGGGCAAGTTCCGAGCGGGACCACCCCGGTGGACACCACGGCAAAAAAAATGCGGGATGACGCCAACGTTGTGCGGGCATCCCGGTTTTTTTGCCTCGAGGGGCAGGGGAGAACAAAAAAGCAGAGACGATCGAAAAAAAAGGAAAGAACGGGACGCGGGAAGCGACGGAATGTTCGTGGTTCAATGAAAATCGAAAGCGTTACCATGCGGAGGAGGAGGGAGACCCGGAATGATGAAAGCGATTCCCCGTCTCACCCGTTTCGCGTTGTGCACCCTTCTCGTGTTCTCGCTGGCGGCGTGCGGGAACCAAACCGGCGTGCCGGCGGGCGAAAACGGGTCGGAAAGTGCAGGCGGCGATGACGACATCGTGATTGGCTTCTCCCTTGACACGCTGGAGGAAGAGCGCTGGCAGCGCGACCGCGACCTGTTCGTGGCCAAGGCCGAGGAATTGGGGGCCGAGGTTCTCGTTCAGGCCGCCAATGGGGACGATGCCGCCCAACTGGCCCAAGTGGAGAACATGATCAGTCAAGGCATCGACGTGCTGGTCATCGTGCCGCACAACGCCGAAGCGGCCGCCGCGGCGGTGGAAAAGGCCCATGCCGAAGGGATCAAGGTCATCTCCTACGACCGCTTGATTCGCAACGCCGACGTCGACCTGTACGTGTCCTTCGACAATGTTAAGGTAGGCGAACTGCAGGCCAAGGCCATCGTCGAGCGCGTTCCGAAGGGCCGGTATGTTCTGATAGAGGGGGCCGACACCGACAACAACGCCCACCTCTTCAAACAAGGCCACCTGAACGTGCTCAAGCCGCTGGTGGAGAAAGGCGACATCCAGATCGTCTACGACCAATGGACGAAGGAATGGGCGCCGGAGAACGCTATGAAGAACATGGAAAATGCCTTGACGGCCAACAACAACCAGATTGATGCCGTCATCGCGGCCAACGACGGCACGGCGGGCGGCGTCATCCAGGCCCTCGCTGCCCAAGGGTTGGCCGGAAAAATCCCCGTTTCGGGCCAAGACGCGGAGCTGGCGGCCTGCCAGCGTATCGTGGAAGGGACGCAAACAATGACCGTCTACAAACCGGTCAAACGGTTGGCGGAAACGGTGGCGGAGCTGGCCATCCGGTTGGCCAAGGGCGAGACGGTGCAGCAACTGGCCGGCTCGGTGAAGGGAGCCAAGTTTGCCACCGTCAACAACGGGAAGATTGACGTCCCGTCGATCCTCCTGGAACCGATTGCGGTGACAAAAGAGAACATGGTGGAGACGGTGATCAAGGACGGCTACCACAAGCTCGAGGACGTCTACCGCAACGTGCCCAGGGACCAGTGGCCGAAGGTGCAATGACGGCAACGGCTGAAACGACGAACGCGGCTGTGCGGGGGAAGGAGCGGGGAGCGTCCGCCCCGCTCCGCCCGTGGCCGCGGCGGACCGCGGTGCGGGGAACGGAGGCGAGGGAGGCCATGCACGCATATGCCCTGGAAATGCGAAACATCACCAAAACCTTTCCCGGCGTCAAGGCGTTGGACCATGTCAACTTGAAAGTCCGCAAAGGGGAGATCCACGCCCTGTGCGGGGAAAACGGCGCCGGCAAGTCGACGTTGATGAAGGTGTTGAGCGGTTTCTACCCGGCCGGTTCGTACGAAGGGGAAATTGTGATCCACGGGGAAGTGCGCCGGTTTCAGGGCATCAAGGACGCCGAGCGGGCGGGCATTGCCATCATTCATCAGGAACTGGCCCTCGTTCAGGGGATGTCCGTTGCCGAGAACCTCTTTCTCGGCAGCGAACCGGCCCGCTATGGGATCATCGACGAGCCGCGCCTGTACGCCGAGGCGCGACGGTGGCTGGATCTCGTTGGGCTCTCGGATGTTTCCCCCAACACGCCGGTGGCCCAATTGGGCATCGGCCAGCAGCAGCTCGTCGAGATCGCCAAGGCGCTGGCGAAGCGAGCGGACATCCTCATCCTCGACGAGCCAACGGCGGCCCTGACGGAGAGTGAGGTCGAAAGGCTCCTGCGCCTGTTGGAGGACCTCCGCGCCAAGGGGGTCACCTGCATCTACATCTCCCACAAGCTGAACGAGGTGTTCCGGCTGGCCGACACCATCACGGTGCTCCGCGACGGCAAAACGGTGGGAACCTACCCGGCCGCCGAATTGGATGAAAACCGCGTCATCGCTCTGATGGTCGGGCGGGAACTGACGGAGCGTTTTCCCCGCGTTGCGCGACATCCGGGAGATGTGGTGCTGTCGGTGCGCCATTTTTCCGTGTATGATCCCCACAATCCGCGCAAGCGGGTGATCGACAACGTTTCGTTTACCGTGCGCAAGGGAGAGATTGTCGGCATTGCGGGGCTGATGGGGGCCGGGCGGACCGAACTGGTCAGCAGCCTGTTCGGCGCGTTTCCCGGGCGGACCGAGGGCGAAGTCGTCGTGGAGGGGACGAGGGTCCGGATCGCCAGCCCCCGTGACGCCATTGCTGCCGGGTTGGCCCTCGTGCCGGAGGATCGAAAGCAACTCGGCCTCGTGCTTGGGATGGACGTCAAGGCGAACATCAGCATGGCCAATTTGCAACGGCTGTCCCGCTACGGTGTGATCAACGAGAACGAGGAGATTCGCGCGGCCGAGACCTCTGTCCGGGAGTTGCGCATCAAAGCGGCGTCGCTGGAGACGCCCGTCGGTGCCCTGAGTGGGGGCAACCAGCAGAAGGTGGTCCTCGGCAAGTGGCTGCTCGCAAAGCCCAAAGTTCTGCTTCTGGACGAGCCGACGCGCGGCATTGACGTCGGGGCCAAATACGAGCTGTACACCCTCATGAACGAACTGGTCCGGCACGGGGTGGCCATCGTGATGGTCTCGTCGGAACTGCCGGAAATCCTCGGCATGAGCGACCGCATCCTCGTCATGCGCGAAGGGCGCATCGTGGCCACCTTCAACCGGGAAGACGCGACCCAGGAGAACATTATGCTCGCCGCAACGGGAGGTGTTGGCGCATGAAACCGTCGGTGCCGTCGCAACCCCTCGTCCAGGAAAGGCGTTCCCTCCGGGCGCTCGTGGGACGGTTCGATCTCCGTGCCTACACGATGATCCTGGCCCTCGTCGTCATCTGGGTCTTTTTTGCCCTTTTAAACGATGCCTTTTTGACGCCCCGCAACCTGTCCAACCTGTTCCTGCAGATGTCGGTGACGGCCATTTTGGCCATCGGGATGGTATTCGTCATTGTGGCGGGCCACATCGACCTTTCCGTCGGGTCGATTGTCGGTCTGACGGGCGGAGTGGCGGCCATTTTGCAAGTGTGGTACGGGTGGCCCACCCTGCCTGTCGTGGTGGTCACCATCCTGCTGGGCATCGTCATCGGCCTCGTGCACGGATGGTGGGTGGCCTATCAGGCGGTGCCCGCCTTCATCGTTACCCTCGGGGGCATGATGGCCTACCGGGGAATCCTGATGGGCATCACCAAGGGGCAGACGGTCGCGCCGCTGGAGGACAGCTTCAAAGCCATCGGCCAGACGTATGTTCCGGCGACCGTCGGGTGGATGGCCGCCGCCGCGATTGTCGTGCTCCTGTACGTTGCGGCGTTCCGCCGGCGTGCGGCACGGCAGCGGTACGGCTTTGCCGTTCCCTCGCTGGCCGCTGACATGGCCAAGACGACGGCCATTGCCGCCCTGGTTTTGCTGTTTGTCTTCCTCATGAACCAGTACAAGGGCATCCCGGTCCCCATCGTCCTCGTGCTGGCCTTGGCCGTGCTGTTTACCTTTCTGGCCCGTCGGACGACGTTCGGCCGTCACGTGTATGCCATCGGGGGCAACGTGGAAGCGGCGCGTCTGTCGGGAATTCCCATCCGGAGGCGCATCCTCACCGTCTTCGTCCTGAGCGGGATGCTGGCTTCCCTCGCCGGGATTGTGCTAACGGCTCGGGTCAACGCGGCCACGATCGGGGCCGGCACGATGTACGAGCTCGACGCCATCGCCGCCTGTGTGATCGGCGGCACCAGCCTGATGGGCGGTTCGGGAACGATCCTCGGCGCGGTGCTGGGTGCCTTGGTCATGGCGAGCCTCGACAACGGCATGAGCATCATGAACCTGGAAACCTTCTGGCAATACATCGTCAAGGGAACGATCCTGGTGTTGGCTGTGTGGGTGGACATGTACAGCCGCCGCCGTCAGAAGGCCTGACGGCAGGTGTCTCCCTTCGCGGAAACGGGATCGATCGGATTGCAGGGTTGTTGGCAAGCCATCCGCCAACAACCGATTTTTTTGTGCCCGAGGCGGAAAAAAACAAGGGTTGAGACGTTTCCGGTCTCAACCCCAAGGTCCAGACGGCCGTTACTGGAGCCGCCGCTCACGTTTGTCCCTGTCCTTGTATCCCTCGATGACGCGGAAGGGGATGTCGGAGCGG
>PKQU01000082.1 GCA_017577925.1 Bacillota bacterium | reverse complement strand
CACGCGATCGGCCAACCAGGCGCGGATCGAAGCAAATTCCCCGCGGGCCACCCGCTCGTCCACGTCGCCCAGCTCGCGGCGCATCGCGTCATACAGCTGGGCGGCGTAGAGGTTCCCCAGGGTATACGTGGGGAAATAGCCGAAAAGCCCCGCCGACCAGTGCACATCCTGCAGCACCCCGTCGGCGTCGGTCTGCGGCTCGATCCCCAGGTACGCCCGCATGCGCGACCGCCACGCCGCGGGCAGGTCGGTCACGGCCAACTCGCCGGCCAGGAGCTGCTTCTCCAGCTCGTACCGCAACAAAATGTGGAATTGATAGGTAAGCGGGTCGGCGTCGACGCGGATGAGCGACGGCTCAATCCGATTGATCGCCCGGTAAAACGCCATCAAGGAGACGTCACCGAACGCCTCCGGAAACCGGCTGGCGGCCTCCGGATAGTACCGTTCCCAGAACGGCCGGCTGAGGCCGATGAACGTGTCCCAAAAACGCGACTGCGATTCGTGAATGCCCATTGAGGCGCCCTCCGCGAGGGGCGTGTCGGCCCACTCCGTCGGCAGATGCTGCTCGTACAAGGCGTGCCCGCCCTCGTGCAGGGCGCTGAAGAAGGCGTCAACAAAATCGTTCGGGTTGTACCGGGTAGTGATGCGCACGTCACCGGGGTGAATGCCCGTACAGAAGGGGTGGGCGCTGACGTCAAGGCGGCCGCCGTCAAAATCGAACCCCATGTCGGCGAGCACGCGCTCAACGAAGGCGCGCTGCCGATCCACGGGAAACGTGCGGCGCAGGAAGGCCGCGTCAACGGGCCCGGCCCCGCGCACGCAATCCAGCAGCGCCTGAAGCGGCGGGCAGAGCTCCCCAAAAAGCGCATCCAACTTGTCCACCGTCATGCCCGGTTCATAATCATCGAGCAGCGCGTTGTACGGGTGGCCGTCATACCCCCAACAGTCGGCAAAGGTGCGCACCATCGCCACAATCCGCTCGAGATAGGGCGAAAAGCGGGCAAAGTCGTTTTCCTTGCGCGCCTCGGCCCAGACCGCCTCCGCCTCGGTGGTCAACTCGGCAAAGGCGCGCTGCAACTCCAGCGGAACCGCTCGTCGCCGCTCGATCTCCCGCTTTACCAGGCGTACGGCCTCGCGTGTCGGCTCCTCGAGCCGCGCCGCCGCCTCCGGTTCGGTCAACGCCTCCACATCCTCAGCCAGCTGCGGGTCGAGCAGCAGGCGCAGCTGGTGTTCCGTCAGCGTACCGATCACCTGGGCGCGCGCTTCCACGCCCTTTCGGGGGAGCATCGTCTGCGCGTCCCAGCTGAGCAGGGCCAAGGCCCGTTCATAATGTTTAATCGTACGCACGCGTTCGGCAAAGCGGCGCACGCGCGTCTCCAGTGACGTCGTCTGCACGTAACACGCCTCCCTTTGTCCGCATTTCCTGCGTCGACTGCGGAAATCTGTGGTGAAGTCGGATTTCGGCGGCCAACCGGAAATCTCCTGCCACCCGTGTACCGTTTCGCTATACTGAAGGAGGAGGTGTCGGCCGTGCTGCCCCTGGAAGAATGGATGATCGAATCATTCTGGGAGATGCTACGCAGACTGCGCGTCACCTACCGCTTTTGGCCCGACGTTCTCCAGCAGATCGAGGAGCGACCCGACGACTTCGGCAACACGCCACAGGAGCGGATCGAAAATTACATCCTGGACGCCCTGTTCGATTACCACGAAGACGACTGGTGGGAGCGCATCAACCCTGTCCAGGGCGAGGCGTTTTGGGAGGGGGCTAAGAACGAGTTCTTTCTCGCTGCGCTGCAGACGTTGGAAGAAGTGATCGCCGAACCCATCCTCGCCATGGACGAAGAAGCGTTCCGCACCGTTCAACAGGCCTTTTCCTTTCGCGCCAACCTGCAGACGCCGGTCGGCGATTACCTCGACGCTTACGGCGAAGAAGGGGCTGCCCGCTACGAAGACTATGCCGAGCGCCTCCACGTGATGGCCAAGGTGTGGACAGACCTCTTTTTTGCCCGCCTGGAACAACACTATCCCCGGGCGCGGGAAGCCACCCTCTTCGGCCCCCATTACCGTCGCGGCCAGTTCCGGGTCATCTCGGCCAAGACAAAGGAAAACGAGTAACGAAGAAAAGTCGCCGGCCGGCGACTTTTCTTCGTTCACGTTATTGCAATGGCGATTGGTGGTCCTGCAACTGCTGCAGTTGCTGCTGCACCTGCGCCAGTTGCTGTTGAACCGGCTGCACCTGCTGTGCACCCAGGCTCTGCTGGGCTTGCTGCAACTGCTGCGTGAGTTGCTGCAGCTGCTGCTGCGCCTGTTGCAGTTGCTGCTGCTTTTGCTGCGGATTGACGGCAACCTGCGCCTGCTGCACCGCCTGCTGCACCTGCTGGACAGCTTGCCGCAGTTGCTGCAGTTGTTGCTGCTGGTTTTGCCGGTGCATGGGAATCCTCCCTTTCCTTTCATGATCCGGCGGCGGAGATCCGCGCGCCAACATTCAATAGGATGGCAATCTCCCCCGCGATTATGCCGTCCATCGGCACGCCTCGTGCCTCCCCGATCGTAGAAAGATGTGGTATGCTTTTTTCGTGGCTGAAACCATCCGGTTTACGAAAGGAGCGGCGGCCTGTGGGCGCGTACCTGCGCAGCCTCGCCTCCCTTCCCCCCGGGGTGCGGCGCTTTCTGCTGGGCGAACCGCTTTTAGGTCTCGGCGTCGGCTTGATCGCCATGGTGCTCAACCTGCACCTGCTGGCCCTCGGGTATGATGAAGCAACAATCGGACGCGTCACCTCGTTTTCCACGCTGGTGATGGGCGCCGCGTCCCTTCCGGCAATCGTGCTTTGCCGCAGATGGGGACGCCGCGCGGTGCTGCTGGTGGGCCTCACCCTGATGAGCGGGGGAACCGCCGCAACGGCCGCCGTACGGGAATTGCTCCCCCTGGCCCTGGCCCAAGCCGTCTACGGGATCGGCCTGGCGCTGCTTCTCACCGCGGAAGTACCGCTGCTGTATGGCTACTGCACCGACGGCCACGCGCGTATGCGGGCGTTCAGCATGATGTTCGTCGCGTATACGCCCTTCACCGCCCTTGGCACGTATCTCGGCGGCGCCCTGGCCGGTACACTGCCGGGCAGCACTCCCTACCAAGCCGAACTGTGGGTCGCCGCCGGCGCGATGGCCCTGTGCACTCTGACGCGCGCCTGTCTCTTGCCTTCCGCGCCGCACCGTGGTGACGAAATCGGTGCACTCCGAGCCGCCCGTCTGCCGCGCCCGGTGTGGGTGTTTACCGGTTTTAGCATCCTCAGCGGCTTGCTCTACGCCCTGGTGACCCCGCTGGCCAACCTCATCGTCGGCGCACAGCTGGGAGGGGACGATACCGCGACTGCAACCCTCCTGGCCGTGCATGCCTTGGCCTCTTCCCTCTCCGCCCTGCTGGCCCCCTACTTGCTGGAGCGATGGGGAACCTTCCGCACGGCCGGACGCCTCTTTGCGCTCAATGCCCTTGTCGCTGCCGTCCTGGCCGTCTCGCTGCCCGTTCCGCTATTCGTCCTCCTCTTTCTGATACGGGGCAGCCTGTTCACCCTGCTGGCCAACGTCACCGACGGGCAGATCCTCCAGGCTGTGCCCGACGCCCAGCGCGACCTCCTGGCCGGACTGCGCAACATCGCGCGCAACGTCGGCGCGGCCATGGGCACATGGGCCACCGGTGAAGCCCTCTATCACGAGCTGGCCACGGTGCCGTTCGCCCTGACCGCCGCGGCCACGCTCATGGCCTGGGCCTATTTTGCGCGCGTGTGCTGGCCTCAGATGGCCACGTGGGAAGACTTCGGGGGACCAGCGCCCCCTGCGGCTCGCCGCGCCCCGACAGGCGCTTCATCGTCGTGATTTGCGGGATGCGACCCTTCGACGATCCGGTAGCCCACCATAGACAAACGGCTCTTGCCCGCCAAAACGGGCAAGAGCCGTTTTTCGTCCGTGCGTTAGCCCTGGGCACCAACGGCCGTATCCCGCCACTGACTGCCGATGCTTTCCCTGTCAACGGTGTCTAGGCATCGGCCCCCACGGCTTCGTCAATCGTACGATACCCGTCGCGCTCCAGGAGCGCAAGCAGTTCGCGATTGATCCGCCGAACAATCCCCGGCCCGCGGTAAATCAGGCCGGTATACACCTGAACCAGGCTCGCCCCGGCACGGATCTTGGCGTAGGCGCCGGCACCGTCGAACACGCCGCCCACGCCGACAATCGGCACCCGTCCCTCCGTCGCGCGGTACACGTGGCGAACCATTTCCGTGGCCCGCCCCTCGAGGGGGCGGCCGCTCAGTCCCCCCGCTTCGTGGGCATGAACGCGGTTTTTCAGCCCGGTGCGATCGACGGTGGTGTTCGTGGCCACAAACCCGGCCACACCCTGGTCGAGAGCGGCGCGCACCACCTCCCGCATCAGCTCCACGTCGAGGTCGGGGGCCAGCTTCACCAAAACGGGCTTGGCCGGTGCGCCGGTCTCCCGCGCCAGGGACCGCGCCTCGTCCAGCACCCCTTCGAGCAGGCGGCCAAGGGCCTCGGCGCGCTGCAGGGCGCGCAGGCCCGGCGTGTTGGGAGAGCTGACGTTGACGACAAAGTAGTCGCCGTAGGCATACAGCGCGCGCAGGCAGCGGCGATAGTCGTCGAGGGCCGCCTCGTTGGGCGTGTCCTTGTTCTTGCCAATGTTGATACCGACGGGAACGGTGCACACCTGCCGCACCAGCGAGCGGGCCGCCGCCTCCGCCCCACGGTTGTTGAACCCCATCCGGTTGATCACCGCCTCATCTTCCGGCAGGCGAAACAGCCGCGGACGAGGGTTGCCGGGCTGCGGCCGCGGCGTAATTGTGCCCACCTCGACAAACCCAAACCCGAGAGCGGCCAGCGCCGGATAGACGGTCGCGTTCTTGTCAAAGCCCGCCGCCAGGCCAACCGGATTGGGAAAGCGCAGGCCCCACCGCGTGACCGCAAGGCGCGCATCGGTCACGGCAAAGGCGCGGGACAAGAGGGCCAGCGCGCCCGGCACACGCTGCACGGTGGCAAGCGCCCCCACCGCCCACTCGTGGGCCGTCTCCGGGTCAAGTCGAAACAACAGCGGTCTGATCCATCGGTACATCCATCCTTCGCTCCATTCGTCCCATCATGCGCAAAACCGTGGATACGAAAAAGGCTTCATGGGGAGTGTACACCACCCGCCACAAAATTGCCATGGCCACATTTCGACTCACCAACCGTTGTGGTACAATGAGAAGTGATACACCAATGGAAAAACGAGGTGACCACGGTGAAATACCGGAAGTTATACGGCACCGATATAGAGGTATCCGAAGTTGGCTTCGGCGTCTGGTCGGTGGCCACCAAGTGGTGGGGCGTGACCGACGAGAAGCTCGGCATCAAGCTCCTGCGCCAGGCCTACGAGGAATACGGCATCACCTTCTTTGACACGGCTGATGTTTACGGCCAGGGGCGCGGCGAGACGATGCTGGCGGAAGCCTTTGCCGGCATGCGCGACAAGGTGGTCATCGCCACCAAGTTCGGCTACGACATCTACTCCTACCCCGGCGAGCGCAAGGGCCATTCCGAGCTGCCCCAGCGGTGGGACCCCGACTTCATCCGCATGGCCTGCGAAAACAGCCTCAAGCGCCTGAACACCGACTACATCGACCTCTACCAGCTGCACAACTGCCGCATGGAGGTCATCCAGAACGACGCGGTGTTTGAGACCCTCGAAAAGCTGAAGGAGGAAGGCAAGATCCGCGCCTACGGCGTCGCCCTCGGCCCCGACCTGGGGTGGCGCGAAGAGGGCCTTGCCGCCCTGAACCGCCCGGGCATGACCTCGGTGCAGATCATCAACAACCTGCTCGAACAGGACCCGGCGCGCGACTTCTTCCCCGTGGCCGAGGAGAAGCAGGTCAGCCTGATCGTCCGCGTCCCCCACGCCTCGGGCCTCCTCGACGGCTCCTACAACCCGAACAAGCACTTCGACAAGAGCGACCACCGCAGCCACCGCCCGAAGAAATGGATGGAAGCCGGGCTGGAGGCGGTGCGCCAGCTGTCGTTCCTGTACGGGCCCGACACGGGGCGGACGATCGGCCAGGCGGCCATCCTCTTCTCCCTGGCCCGCCCGTCGGTCAAGACGGTGCTGCCCAACATCACCAGCGAAGAGAACCTCAAGGAGTTCGCCCAAGCCGTCGACTGCCCGCCGCTGACCGCCGAGGAGATGGCCAAGATCGAGGAGCTGTGGGTGGGAGGCCTGAACAAGCTGCTCGAACAGCCCATGGCCAACAGCCAAAACAAGCCTACGCCCGTCGCGGCACGGTAAGTTCGCCGCAACCGATGCAAAAGCAAACGCCCTTCCGGGTGGCACAAGGCCGCCGGAAGGGCGTTTTTCTGCTCGCCTCCCCACATTTTCCAGGACACCTATCCTCCATCCCGGAATGGGCGTGCGGGGTCACCGGTCCTTACCCGGACTCGCTCACCTCGTCCCTTTTTGCCTGGCCCGCAGCCTCACGATCGCGCCCAAAAGCCCGATGAGGAGCGCAAACACGGCAAACCGGTAGGGCGCTGTTCCCGGTTCGACCCCCCGCGTTAGCAAAACCCCGTGATTGTTTGGTATGGCAAAATATGAGCATTGGGTAAATGCGAGTTATGAACACGCCTTCGGTGCGTCATTCGCGAAAGGAACTGTACAGCACCAGAATTTGTCGATATATGTCGAACAATTTTGTGCAAGAACGGAAGGAAATTTCCTCACCAATATCTAACTATCTAACTATACAAATCAAAAAGGGGGGATACGATCCAACGTTCTGAGTCGATCCATAATCGAGAATTTGCAATGCAGAAGTGTCAGATTTTTTAAAAGGAGGGTCTACTCCCATGTCTACATTTCGCAACCATTTTGCCTGGTTGGCCGTCCTACTGAGTACACTGACGCTGGTAGCCGGCATTGGTGCTGGAACCATGAGATTGGCTTCGATGCTGGGTATTAATCAATCGGTTGCCATAAAGGTCATTGATATTCTCCTGACTGCGGGGGATATCTGGTCCGTTATTGGTATCATTACGGTGATTACCGGCGCAGGCGCTATTGGCTATGGGATCCTTGTTACGGCGAAAGCACTTGCGAAGAAATACGGCAAAACGTATGCCGCAATGTGGTAAGCAGGATGTGAACTCCCTTGTGGCGTGAGAGCTGGTGTTTTGTTAGTCTCGAAATGCGTCGCTGGTGGCGGGAAATGGGTAGAGCCCTCGTTGTCCAATGGGCGGCTCAACTTCCAAATGGGCAGCTAGTTTTTTGGCTGGCTGCCCTTCTTGCGATCACCTTTTTCTTTGGGTTATGGATATGGATCTTCTCTCTCATAGCCTTGAGCGCCTCACAAGAAGTCATGGTAAAGGTACTCGTCATTTTCTTGGTTCTTGTTTCCCTCCACCCTCTTCTGCGGCCCTTCCCTTATAAAGCCGACCCTGACGAACGTCATTTTCTCCAAACCTTTCCGCAGGCTGCGCACGCATCGTTGCTTGGGCGACTCCTCTGGAACCAATGGGCTGTATGGTGCTTTTCTTTAGGCGTGTTGGCATCCGCCGCAATCGCCAGCACACTGACCAAGGGAAGCAACCCGGCCTTGGTGCTAGCTTGGGGATTATACCAAACTACAGGACTCGGCCTCGGCCTGCTGCTCAAGTTGGCTGTCCAATGCTGTAAGAAGTGGTTGAAACGTTGGGAGGCGATTCTGAGGAGCAACAAATCGGGAAGAAGGTTGTGGACCCGCTTGGTTCAGTGGCTTGCTTTCGCCACGCTCTATTTTATCGGTGGCATGATCGCCTATCATGTGGTGACCTGGATATGGCAGACCGTTCGTGCCAGTTCGGGGTGGGATGTGCTCCGTTTGGCAGTCGGACCGAAGTTGGAAGCCGCCTTGGCTGCTGCCCTTTTCCGGCCATCGCTTTTCACCATCGGTTTGGTCATAATCGTTTTGTCCGCTGTGACCATCCTTCTTCCGACCCTTGTTCGCGTTATGGTCCGGAACCAGCAAGATGGGGAGCAGGAACTCGAGACACAGAACTCCCCCTGCACACCCCACACCTTTTCCGGACACGGCATGTTCCTCATTATAGAGAAAGACATCCTTCACTTCCTCAGAGTCCCCCGTTCACAAACGGGACTATCATTACTGGCAATTGCGTTTTTTGCGAGCGGTTTCGAGGTCGCGATGGCTTGGGATCTATACCTCATCCAACACCCATGGGGGCTCTTGATCGCATGTCTCGTGGGTACATACATCCTTGCATTTTTCAACGAAGACTTCATTCGCGAAACGACGGGACCAACGGCGGAAAGAGACCAATTCGCGCTCTATCGGCTTGCCCCCATCCATCCCCAGAGTGTGATCTGGAGCAAGGTACTGCTGAGTGCTGCGCTGATGGCCATGCCGGCCATTGCCTTCGGCGTCGTCCTCGGTTTGATCGCCGTGGGACGGCTGCCCTGGATGTTGGCTGTACTCCTTGTAACCGTCACCATTCCCTTTCTTGAAGCATTGGCACATATCGGTGTCCCTACGTTCTTCGCGTTGATGGGACAAACAGATCAGAATCGGAATCGTTTCCGCGCCAAGGTGATTCCATATCTGCTTTCAACAGGATACTTTATCTTGTTGCTCGAGCTGATAGGCGTCCCGGCAGTCTTTCAGATTACAGGAAAAGGAAATGTTCCATTTGGACCGGCATGGGCCTATGCCGCTCTTCTCGTACCGGCAATATTTCTTATGGGGGCATTGGCGTTATGGTGGCAAAGACAGCTCACGCGGCATTGAGTCTCTTTATCCGTCCTC
>PKQU01000081.1 GCA_017577925.1 Bacillota bacterium | reverse complement strand
GGAACCTTGGGGCTCAGTCCCTGTCGAAATCCTCGCAACATGGCCCGGATTGCTCGTGCGTAAGGTGGAAGTAAAAACTCTGCAAATAGGGGTGAGGGCGATTCACCGGGAACTGCTGGCACAGATTGAGGCGTTGCGTTCCGAGATGGTGACCTTGGCGATGCGCCACGGATTCGACCACCCTGGTGTGCTCGCGCTCAGCCAGCGGATTGACCAGCTGTTGAATCAGTGGGCGCGCCTGCACCAAGCAGAGGAAGTCCGGCGCACGTGGCAGGCGCGGCAGTTCCGGGTTCGCGAAACGCTGGCGTGCTACGCGTAGGGGAATCACGCGTCTTCTTCTTCGTCTTGTGCATGTTGCGGCGCTGTTGAATGCGGTATACTAAAAGCAAAAACGCAAGGCGAAGCGCCTGATGGCGAAAGGAGGGAACGGGCGTGATTACCCTCACAGAGCAAGCCGGCCACAAAATCAAGGAATTGATGGCGCAAGAGGAGAACCCGAACCTGTATCTGCGCATCGGGGTGAAGCCAGGGGGTTGCAGCGGGTTTACGTACGGCATGGGGTTTGACGACGAGAAGCGGGACGACGATACGGTGTTCGAGCAGCACGGGATTAAGATTCTGGTGGACCGCTTCAGTGAGCCATACCTGCGTGGCGTGACCATCGACTACAAAGAGACGCTGATGGGCGGTGGCTTTACAATTGACAATCCGAATGCGGTAGCGACCTGCGGATGCGGGTCGTCGTTCCGCACGGCGGATGACGCCGGTCAGCCGAGCGAGTGCTGAACGCGCGTGAACTCCCGTTGGGTTAGGGCAACGGGAGTTCTTTTTGTTTTGCTGACGGGTTTTCCGTGGGCTGCGGCGTGACCGAAACGCCCGATGGTGGGGCGGGGTGGACCACAGCACGGGAGCCTTCCGCGTGGGCGAGAGGTTGGGCGGGCGGTGCGGCGGTTTCCCCCGACAGCGCAGAGAAGGGGAGTTCGGCAATGCCCACGTGCTGAACCGTCCCGCAGGAGGGGCAAGTGGCGACGTGATGGCAGGTCACGGCACCAAACCGGTCCGCGTCGGCGTATAGTTCCGCCAGCTCGGCGATCGGCATATACGGGCTGTAGGGACCGATCCAATCCCAGAGACGCCCACGGTCTTCCATGGCGTGGCCGCAATGGGGACAGGGACTGGCGAACGGTTCCAGGCCGTTGCACACGGGGCAGTAGCGATCGAATTCCGCGGTCATGCTGTCCTCGTCCCCGACCTTTCAGTTGTTGCGGTTGCTGAGGAACGCGGTGTACAATGCGTAGCTGCCGATGAGGAAGAAGGCGGCCAGGGCCATGGGCAGGGCCATCACGTCCTCGGCGCGGCCGCGCGTCCCCATCCAGATGGCGGCCGACACAAACCCCGCCAGGGCGATGAGAACAAGCGTATAGAGCCAATTGGCCGTACCCGTGCGATTTTTGAACACGGCCATCACCTCCGCTACGGGTAGTGTACCCGTAAGCGGCGCATCATGCGGCAAGAAAAAGCCCCCGTTCCCGCAGAGGGGACGGGAGCATGGGGTTAGAACTTCATGCTCGTGCTGTGGACCGGCTGCAGGCGTGCGTCGGGATCGATGTACGCCTTGGCGTTGTTTACTGCTGTAGGCGCTTCCCCAAAGCCGACCGCGATCAGTTTCACCTTCCCGGGGTAGGTGGCGATGTCGCCGGCGGCGTAGATGCCCGGAATGCTGGTTTCCATGCGCGAGTTGACGACGATGCCGCCCTTCTCGATCTGGAGGCCCCAATTTTGAATGGGACCGAGGGAGGAGACGAAGCCGTAGCTGACAATGACGGCATCGACGTTGAGAACCTCTTCGGCTTGCGTCTTGTTGTGGAAGATGACTACCTGTTCAATGCGCTCATCGCCGTGGAGGGCGCGGATTTCGTAGGGCGTCTTGACCGTCACGCGCGAGGCCATGAGCTGTTCGACGCTGTGCTCATGGGCGCGGAACTTGTCGCGGCGATGGATGAGGGTGACCTGTTCGGCGATGGGCTCAAGCATGAGCGCCCAGTCGACGGCCGAGTCACCGCCGCCGCAGACAAGCACGCGTTTGCCGGCGAAGGATTGGAGATCGGTGACGAAGTAGTGGAGGTTGCTCTTCTCGTATTTTTCGGCTTCTGGAAGCTCGAGACGGCGCGGCTCGAAGGCGCCGGCCCCGGCGGTGATGATGACGGCTTTGGAGCGGTGCACGCCCTTTTCCGTGGTCAAGACGAAGGACCCGTCGTCCAGCTTCCGGACGTCTAGGACCTTCTCTTCCAGACAAACCGTCGGCTGGAACTTCATCGCCTGCTCGATCAGGTTGTTGACCAGGTCTTGGGCCTTGATTTTCGGGAAGCCGGCCACGTCGTAGATGTACTTGTCCGGGTATAACGCCGACAATTGGCCGCCGAGTTGCGGCATGCTTTCGAGAATTTTGACAGTGCATTGCCGCATCCCGGCGTAGAACGCCGCAAAGAGCCCCGTCGGCCCGCCGCCGATGATCGTAATGTCGTACAACTGGTCATCTTGCCGCAGTGTTTGGCTCATCGGGTTTTCCACCTCCAAAAGATGGCCATTCAAAATCATTATACCGTGCTTTGCGGGGAATGAAAACGATGAAGATTCGACGTTTCTCTTGCAATTTGTCGATCAAATCGGTATGCTGATTCTTGAAGTTTTCGTGACAATCGGGCAGGCGAGGAAGCGTTTCGCAACTTTGTTTCGGGGCGTTATTGTGAAAACATTCACTTTCACAAAAACGCCCACACCTTCCCGGGTAGCGCCTTACGGTGAAATCCCAATGAAGAAGGATGGATGTGAGAACGATGAGCACGCCCAAGATCCTCATTCTCGGTGCCGGCTACGGCGGACTGATGACGGCCCTGAAGCTCCAAAAGGCGCTTTCCTACGGCGAAGCCGACGTGACGCTTATCAACAAGCACGAGTACCACTACCTCACCACCCAGCTGCACGAACCGGCTGCCGGAACCGGTGATCCGGACAATGCCCGGGTGTACCTCGATGAACTGCTGGACGAGCGCAAGATCCGCTTCGTCAAGGCCGTCGTCACGGAAATCAAGCCGCAGGAGCGGAAAGTGGAGACGACGGGCGGAACGTTTGACTATGACTACCTCGTGATCGGCCTGGGCAGCGAGCCGGAGACCTTTGGCATCCAGGGCCTGAAGGAATACGCGTTTAGCATCCGTAGCCTGAACGCGGTGCGTCTGATCCGCGAACACATCGAGTACAATTTCGCGCGATACAAGAACGAGCCGGAGCGGGAAGAGCTGCTGACCATCGTGGTCGGCGGTGCCGGCTTCACCGGCATCGAGTTCGTCGGCGAGCTCGCCGACCGCGTTCCGGAGCTGTGCAAGGAGTTTGATGTCGATCCGGCGAAAGTGAAGATCATCAACATCGAAGCGGCGCCCACTGCCCTTCCCGGCTTCGATCCGGAGCTCGTGGAGTACGCCATGAATGTCCTGCAGAAGAAAGGCGTCACCTTCCGCATCAACACGCCGATCAAGGAGTGCACGCCGGAAGGGGTCGTTCTGGGCACGGGGGAAGAAATCAAGGCCGGAACCGTCGTGTGGACGGGCGGCGTGCGCGGCAACTCCCTCGTCGAAAAGGCGGGCTTCGAGACGATGCGCGGCCGGGTGAAGGTGGACGAGTACCTCCGCGCGCCGGGACATGAAAACGTGTTTGTGGTGGGCGACTGTTCGCTCATTTTCAACGAGCAGGGGCGCCCGTACCCGCCGACGGCCCAGATCGCCATCCAGGAAGGGGAGAATTGCGCTCGCAACCTCGTGGCGCTGATCCGCGGGGGCTCCCTCGAGCCCTTCAAGCCGAACATCCGCGGTACCGTGGCCTCCTTGGGGCGCGGCGAGGCGATCGGCATTGTCGGGGGGCGCAAGCTGACCGGCACGGCGGCCGCGTGGATGAAGAAGCTGATCGACCTGCGCTACCTGTACCTGATTGGTGGACTGTCGCTGGTTCTTCGCAAGGGACGCCACAAGCTGTTGCACGTCTGACGTTGGACAAACCGCACCCCGTCACGGGGGCGGTTTTTCCATTTGCAGTAACGGAGGGGGACGGAACGATGCGCACAACCGGTGTCTGGCTTGCCGTGGCGGGCCTCGTGCGGCGCGGCAATGATGTGTTGGTGGTCAAGAAGCGGTACGGGGGGATGAAGGGCCTGTATTCGTTCCCGGCAGGGTTCGTCATGCCGGGCGAGACCCTTGACGAGGCCGTGGTGCGGGAGGTGAAGGAGGAAACGGCGGTGGACGCCGTCGTGCGCGGCGTCCTCGGTGTGCGTACCGGTGTGCTCCGCAACGGGGTGAGCGACAACCTGGTCCTCTTCCTCCTCGATTACGTGGGCGGAACCCCGCACCCCCAGGAAAGCGAGATCGAGGAGGCCCGTTTCTTGTCCATGGCGGAACTTGTGGCCCACCCACTGGCAACGGAGTTTCTGCGCACCTTCCTGCCCAACCTCGACGCGCGCCCGGTGCTGACCGGAAGTGCCCTGAAGCCGCGCGCCGATTACGGCTACGATCGGTACAAAATTTTCAGATAAATAGCGCCTGCCACCGTCCGCAGGGGATGTATCCGCTTACTTGGGGCCAGAGGCGTAAATTTACCGGCGATTTTGCCTTTCCAGGCCCGTTTCCCCGCTGTATAGTATTCAGTAAATCCGAAACAGACGGAAAGGAGATGCGATTCATGCGCGTGACCACGAGGACGTGCGTGTATTGTGAAGGGAACGGGTATGTGCAACTGCTCCTCGGCGGAACCGAACGTTGCTACATGTGCGGCGGGACGGGCCAGACGGAAGAAGAGGAGGAGGAGCGCGACGCGGCGGCTGTGGAGCGGGTCAACTTTGGCCGTTGCTGCTCGTGAGGGGCGGTTCGGGGAACGTGGCGAGCCTGATTTGGCCTCAGACGTCCGGCCGGAGAGCCGGGCGTGTTTGTTTTTTTCGCGCCGTTTCCGTAGAGTAGAGGGGGGAGAAACGCGAAGGGGGGGAGCGTAGCTGAAACTCCGCGGCGCCCTGTGCATCACAGCGGCGGCGGCCATTTGGGGCGGTATGTACGCCTTCAGCAACTGGGTCTTAGCCCGCGAGTACATCCAGCCCTTCGGTTTGCTGGTGCTGCGATTGGCGGCAACGGCACTGATTCTGGGCCTTATCCTGGCGCGGCAAGGGCGGTTGCGCCTCAAGGCCCGCGACTGGCCGACGGCCGTCGCCCTGGGCTTCGTCGGCTTTGTGGTCAGTTTGGGGACGCAGTTTCTTGGCACCAAGTGGGCCGGGGCCGCCAACGGCGCACTGATCACGTCCACATCGCCGGCCTTTATCGTGTTGTTTGCGGCCCTGCTGCTCCGGGAGCGGATCACGCGGGTCAAGGCGGCCAGCGTCGTGCTGGCCACCGCCGGCGTGTTTGTAGTCATCGGGCCCGAGGCGCTGTGGACAGGCGGGGGAGGAGGCCGGGCCCTGTGGGGCAAGCTGTTGCTCCTCGTGGCCGGCATGACATGGGGCCTGTACACGGTGATGGGCAAGCGGTTTTCTGAGCGCCACGGCGCGCTGGCCACGACCTTTTGGGCCTGTGTGACGGGGGCCGCCCTGAATCTGCCCTTTGCCCTGTTAGAGCCGGCGCCGCGGCCCTTGGCCGAATGGCCGCTGACGGCGTGGCTCGGGGTGGCGTACATCTCCGTGGTGTCGACGGCGGTGGCCTTTTTCCTGTGGAATTACGGCTTTCGGCTCATCGACGCCGGCACGGGCGCGCTGTTCTTCTTTGCCCAGCCTGTCGTCGGCGCCCTTCTGGGGTGGTGGTTGCTCGGCGAGCCGCTCGGGGTCGGCTTTGTCGTCGGGGGCCTGCTCATCGCTACCGGCGTCGTGATGGCCACGCGCGACGCGCAACCGGCCGGCGCGGTGCGGCGGTCGTAACCGAAGCGGGCTGGAGAAGGAAAACGCGTCCGGCCGTGATGCCGGACGCGTTTGCGTTTCCCGGAAGATCCGTACAGCGGCGAGCGCTTACAGCTACAGCGTGTTGAGCACATCCATGATGTTGTCGTAGTAGATGCACGTGAACATCGGTGTGTCGCGGAGCGTGTAGCGGCTGGCTTCCGTTTCGCGCAGTTCCTGAACGAGGTTGACGAAGTCGCGCGGCTCGTCGGACTCGAAGGCGACGACAAACTCCTGGTCGTCGATGCCGAAGGAGTACGTCGTGTTCAACTTCACCGAAGGGTATTTGCTGCCAATCTGGATGTGCTCGTCCATCATTCCCTGCCGGGTGGGGAAGGAGAGCTGGTACCAGTCGCGTGTTTTCACAAAGGGATAGACGAAGAGGTATTTCCCGCGGCCGGGCACGATGTACACGCGGGGATTGGGATTGGACGGGTCCATCTTGTCCACGTAGATGCTGCGCTTGGTGATGGACAAGAAAGAATAGGAGATGGTGAGGTACTTGCCAAGGCCGGTGTTCATCAGCTTGCTCGTCATCTCTTGGAAAACGCGCAGGTCTTTCGAAATGCGCCACAGCATGAACTCCGCATCGGCGCGCAGGCCGACGAGGGAGTAGCTGAGGATCATCGTGTCGTCCCGGCTGGCGTATTCCTCCACCACTGCCGCGAATTCTTCCTTGCCTCGCTGCCGCTCGTCGTCGCTCAGGCGGCGCCACGCGGGGTCGACTTTGAAGAACGAGAAGTTGACAAACTGCGTCGGCAGTTTGGGATGGCTGCCTGCAGCCGGCTTTTCTCCGGTGCCGGGATGGCCCATCGGGCGCCCTGCCATGGGTGGTCGCATGGCTTGTCCTCCTCCTTGCGTGGACGTCGTTCCCTTTCATTGCACAGCTATCCCCATTGTAACGAATGTCACGGCGGGGGGCAATTTGGTGCCTGTTGTGTCACGAATCTGTCAGAGTTGCCGGTCGTTGACCGGCGGGAGGCAGGCCGGTACACTAAGGAAGAAGTATGGCCTGACCACCCGCTAGGGAGGTGCAATGCGGTGCCGGGTACCATCAACATCGGCCAGTTCATCGTGTCCATCCCGCTCTTTTTCGTCCTCTTTTTTGGTCTGTCCTTCATCCTCAACATGCTAATCAAGACCACGTGGTTTCCCGTGGTGGCGTATCTGGCCCTCGTCGGTGGCGTATACCTGTATGTGGGCAAGCTGACGCTGGTGGATATGGTCATCCTGTTCTTCGGGCTGCTCGGGGCGGTGACCGGTGGATGGGCCATCCGTACACTCCGCCGCAAGGGCTACCGCATGTTTTAGCCGACGGTCCGAAGGGAAGGGATGGCAATCCGGTTTGAATCGACACGCGGTGAAGAGGCGAGACGCCGGTGACGCGGCGTCTCGCCTTGTTTTTATGGTGCCCGTATATCTTTTCCCTCTCCGGCCAGACTAGAGAGGAGAGGGGGTCCGGTAATGGTTTCCATGCCGAAAGAAGCCCAAACCGCCGGAAAATGGATGACATGGTTGTTGCTTGGGGCCTTCGCCGTGTACGGCTTTCACGATGCCGGCTTGCTGCCCAAGGCCTCGCCGTTCGGGGCACGGGAAGAGGCGGCGCCGGCCGAGGCGCACGCGCGGGTCTCGGCCCGCGGGCAAACGAGCGGGGAGGCGGAAATCGCGCCGGCGGCCCGCCGGATGCCGGCGGCGGAGCCGAACGACGCCGTTTTCGCCCGCTATCCCCGCGTGCGAGTGGTGGCGACGGGCTACTACGCCGGTGTTGAATCGACGGGCAAGACGCCCGATCACCCGGCGTACGGCATCACCTACTCGGGCGTGCGCGTCCGGCGGGACACCTTCTCCACGGTGGCGGCCGACCCGAGCGTCTTTCCCCTGGGTACCATCCTGTACATTCCGGGGTATGGCTACGGCGTCGTGGCCGACACGGGCTCGGCGATCAAGGGACACAAGCTGGACCTGTACTTCGAGACCCTCGAAGATGTCTACCGCCAGTGGGGCAAGCGCGAGGTGGATGTCTACGTGCTGCGCCAGGGCGACGGGACGGTGACCGAGGCGATGCTCGACGCGCTGAACAGCCGGCCGGTGGCGGCGGTTCTCAAGGAATTGGCCGTCAACTAGGAGGGGCTGGCGCGCTCTCCGGTGGCGGACGGCCCCTCGGCCGCACGGCCGGGGGCGGTGCCGCTCGTCAGGATGCCGGCCAGGCGGTGAGCGGCGGGTCGCCGTCGGCCAGCCATTCGGTGCGCAGCCGTTTGGCCAGTTCGTACAAGCCCTCGAGGAGGCGCGGAGAAGGGCGGCAAAACTTGCCTTCGGGGAGGATGTACACGCGGCCGTGCTGCACGGCGGCCAGGCGTGCCCACCCCGGCCGTCCGGTGATGTGTTCGGGATGAATTCGCCGCTCGTCGACGCCGCACCATACCACACACACCGCGTCGGGGTCGCGCGCGGCCACCGTGTCCCAGTCGGTTTGCACGTTATCCGTGTCGAAATCGGCAAAGACGTTTTCGCCGCCGACGAGTTCGCTTACGTTGGTAAGCCAGTTGCGGCGCCCCGGCGTGTAAACCGGTTTTGGCCACCATTCCCAGTACAGCCGCCAGCGCCGGGAAGCGGTCGCGGCCCGCTGCCGGTACCACGCGAGCGTTTCCTCGAACCGCCGGGCGACGGCTTTGGCTTCCCGCGTGCGACCGGTGGCCTCCCCGACGAGGCGGATGTCGCGGGAAATATCGGCCAGGTCCTGCGGATTGAGGACGATGTGGGGCAGGCCGGCCCGGCGCAACCCCTCGACGACGCGCTCCATGCCCGGAACGCTGAGCGAGGCAATGACCAGGTCGGGCTTGAGGGCGCATACCCGGTCGATGTCGATGGCCAGATCGGGGCCGAGGCGCGG
>PKQU01000263.1 GCA_017577925.1 Bacillota bacterium | reverse complement strand
CGAGGCGCGCGGTGTGGTCGACGCCGAGGTGACGACGGCCGTTCCGCTGGATCAAGAGGCGCAGGAGGCGATCGCCGACCGTTTGGGTCGCGCCATCGGCAATCGAGTCCGGGTGACGAGCGTCGTCGATCCGGCCATCCTCGGTGGGCTCGTTGTGCGGATTGGCAACCGCGTGATCGATGGCAGTGTGCGCAGCCAGTTGAACCGCTTTCAGCAAACCCTGGTCCGTACCGGTCCCAACTCCAGCAGATACAGGGGTGAACGGTGATGAGCTTGAGCATCAAGCCGGAAGAAATCTCCTCGCTCATCAAGCAGCAGATCGAGAACTTCCAGGTGGCGGTGGAAACGGCCGACGTGGGGACGGTCATCCAGGTCGGCGACGGGATCGCGCGTGTGCACGGGCTGGACAACGTCATGGCCGGTGAGCTGGTCGAGTTTGACAACGGGATCATGGGCCTGGCGATGAACCTGGAAGAAGACAACGTCGGGATCGTCATCCTCGGGCCCTTCACCGGCATCCGCGAGGGCATGCAGGTGAAGCGGACGGGCCGCATCATGGAGGTGCCCGTCGGGGAAGCCCTCCTCGGCCGCGTGGTCAACCCGCTGGGGCAGCCCCTCGACGGCAAGGGGCCCATCGAGACGACGGAATACCGGCCCGTCGAGTCGCCGGCACCGGGGGTCGTCGATCGCCGTTCGGTGCACGAGCCGCTGCAGACGGGGATCAAGGCCATTGACTCGATGATCCCCATCGGCCGCGGGCAGCGCGAGCTGATCATCGGCGACCGCCAGACGGGGAAAACGGCCATCGCCGTCGACACGATCATCAACCAGAAGGGGCAGGGCGTCATCTGCATCTACGTCGCCATCGGCCAGAAGCAGTCAACGGTGGCCAGCGTCGTGGAAACGCTGAAGAAGTACGGGGCGATGGACTACACGATCGTCGTGGCAGCGAACGCTTCGGAACCCGCTCCGCTCCTGTGGCTGGCGCCGTATGCGGGATGCGCGATGGGCGAGTACTTCATGTACAAGGGACAGCACGTTCTCATTGTCTACGACGACCTGTCCAAGCAGGCGGCGGCCTACCGCGAGCTCTCCCTGCTCCTGCGCCGTCCGCCGGGCCGCGAAGCGTACCCGGGTGACGTCTTCTACCTCCATTCCCGCCTCCTGGAGCGCGCGGCCAAGCTGAATGACCAGCTCGGCGGCGGTTCGCTGACGGCGCTGCCGTTCATCGAGACCCAGGCCGGCGACGTGTCGGCGTACATCCCGACGAACGTCATCTCCATCACCGACGGGCAGATCTACCTGGAGCCCGACCTGTTCCATGCCGGGATCCGGCCAGCCGTCAACGTCGGGCTGTCGGTGTCCCGCGTTGGCGGCGCGGCGCAGATCAAGGCGATGAAGAAGGTGGCCGGTACGCTGCGCCTCGACCTGGCGGCATACCGCGAGCTGCAGGCCTTCGCCCAGTTCGGCTCCGACCTCGATAAGGCCACGCAGGCCCGTCTCGAGCGCGGCAAGCGCGTGACGGAGATCCTCAAGCAGGAACAGTTCAAGCCGATGCCCGTCGAAAAGCAGGTGGTCAGCATCTATGCCGTGACGCGCGGCTTCATGGACGACATCCCGGTGGAGGACGTGCGCCGCTTTGAGGCGGAGCTGCTCGCCTACATTGAACAGCAGGCCCCGGACATCTACGAGCACATCCGCACGACGAAGGATCTGCCCGATGAAAACCGCTTGAAAGAGGTCATCGAGGCCTTCAAGAAGACCTTTGTGCCCTCCGCGTCGTAAGCGTACGGGCGTGGACGGAAAGGGTGGTGAGATGGGATGAAGGGCACCCGTGAGA
>PKQU01000008.1 GCA_017577925.1 Bacillota bacterium | reverse complement strand
CTGGGCATCCGTTCGTCGACGACCTACGAGGTGATCTTCGAAGACTGTCGCGTGCCCGCCGAAAACCTCCTCGGCCAGGAAGGCGAAGGCTTTAAGATCGCCATGATGACCCTCGACGGTGGGCGCAACGGCATTGCCGCGCAGGCGGTGGGCATCGCCCAAGGCGCCTTTGAGGCGGCCCTCGCCTACGCCAAGGAGCGCAAGCAGTTCGGCAAGCCGATCGCCGCGCAGCAGGCCATCCAGTTCAAGCTGGCCGACATGGCGACGAAGATCGAGGCGGCGCGCCTCCTCACCTACCAGGCGGCGTGGCTAGAGGACAACGGACTGCCCTACGGCAAGGCCTCGGCCATGGCCAAGCTGTTTGCCGGCGACGTGGCCATGGAGGTGACCATCGACGCCGTGCAGATCTTCGGCGGATACGGGTACACAAAAGAGTATCCTGTCGAGCGGTTCATGCGCGACGCCAAGATTACGCAGATTTACGAGGGCACGAATGAGATCCAGCGCCTGGTCATCGCCAACCACCTGCTCAAGGCGTGAGCGCGCGGAAAACGCCGGAAGCCGGAAAGGGGGCGGGACGCGCGCGAGCGAGGGATTACGATCGATTGGAGCAAGCACTGGGGAAGCGGAGAGGAGCGGGAAGCCATGGACGAGTTGGCGGCACGGGTGCGGGCTGGAGACCGGCGCGCGGTGGCGCGGGCGATCACCTGGGTGGAAAACGGCCATCCCGAAAAGGACGCCTTGCTCAAGCGGCTGTACCCCCATACCGGACGGGCGGTGCGTGTGGGCATCACCGGCGCGCCCGGGGCAGGGAAAAGCTCCCTGGTCGACCGATTGGTGGGCCATTTGCGGCGGCAGGGGCTGACCGTCGCCGTCGTTGCCGTTGACCCGACGAGCCCGTTTACCGGCGGGGCGCTCTTGGGCGACCGCGTGCGCATGCAGGCCCACGCCACCGATCCGGGGGTGTTCATCCGCAGCATGGGGACGCGGGGCCACCTGGGGGGACTTTCGCGCAGCACGCAGGATGCCGTGCGCGTCCTCGACGCCGCCGGGTTTGACGTCGTCCTCGTCGAGACGGTCGGCGTGGGCCAGTCGGAAGTGGACGTGATGCACGTGGTGGACACGACGGTGGTTGTGCTGACGCCGGGCGGGGGAGATGTGGTACAGGCGTTCAAAGCCGGCATCATGGAAATCGCCGACGTGTTTGTCGTCAACAAGGCCGACCGTCCTGGGGCCGAAAAGGTAAAGGCCCAGGTCGAGGCGATGCTCGATTTGGTTGCCCATGACACCCCGTGGCGCCCGCCGGTGGTGAAAACGTCGGCGTCGCGCGGCGAAGGGCTCGACGACCTGTGGCAAGCGATTGCGGACCATCGCGCGTACCTCGAGCAAAGCGGCGAAGGCCGTCGCCAGCGGGCCGAGCGCCTGCGCCGCGATGTGCTGGCCCTGGCCGTTGCCCGGCTGGAGCGCCGGCTGGCCGCATGCCTGGAGGAGCCTCCCTTTGCCGACCTGCTTGCGAAGGTGCAGGCTGGCGCCGTTGACCCGTACGCGGCAGCCGAAGCGCTGATCGACGGCCTCTTGCGCGACCCCGACGTCCACCCGCGATGCCACGCGCGCGTCGAGGAGGAGGTGTAGGCCGGTGGACCGCCCGAAGCCGAAAATTGCCTCCATGGTAAAGGACCCGCTGCTGATCGAAAAACGCCGGCGCCAGATCGTCGACGCGGCGGTGGAGCTGTTCATCAACAAAGGCTTTCACCGGACGACGACGCGCGAGATCGCCCGGGCGTCGGGCTTCAGCATTGGCACGCTCTACGAGTACATCGAGTCGAAGGAGGACGTCCTCTACCTGGTCGTCGAGGCCATTCACGGCGAGGTGGAGCGGCGGCTGCGCGAGGCGTTGTGTGACAGCAAGAGCGGCCTGGAGATGCTCAAGGATGCCATCCGCCACTTCTTCAAGGTGATGGACGAGATGCAGGACAGCGTCCTCCTCATGTACCAGGAGTCGAAGTCCCTGCCGCCGACGCACCTGCCCTACGTGCTGCGCAAGGAAGAGGAGATCACCGGCATCTTCGAAGAGATCCTGCGCCGCGGCATCGCCGACGGCACCATCCGCCTCGATGCGTCGCAGGTGAAACTGATGGCCCACAACATCATGGTGATGGGCGAAATGTGGACATTCCGCCGGTGGGCCTTGCGCAAACACTACACGCTGGAACAGTACACGGAGCGGCAGATCGCGCTGCTCCTGAACGAGATGGCCAGCGGCGAAGCCAGAGAACCAGTGCGAAAGGAGTGAGCGCAATGGAAGTCGGGCGCAACCCCCAAGCGGACGGGCAAACGCTTACCCCCGTGGCGACGGCGGAGGACACGCGCGGACGTGTGGTGGACGGCGTCTACCGCGCGCGGCACAAGGTGCGCTTCGTCACGGCGGCCAGCCTGTTTGACGGACACGACGCCTCGATCAACATCATCCGCCGCCTGCTGCTTGCTTCCGGTGCCGAGGTGATCCACCTCGGGCACAACCGCTCGGCGGAAGAGATCGTCCGCGCGGCCATCCAGGAGGACGTGCAGGGGATTGCCGTCAGCTCGTACCAGGGCGGGCACATGGAGTTCTTCAAGTACATGTACGACCTCCTGCAGGAGCGCGGTGCCGGGCACATCAAGATCTTCGGCGGCGGGGGCGGGGTGATCATCCCGCGGGAGATCGACGAGCTGGAGGCCTACGGCATCTGCAAGATCTTCTCGCCGGAGGACGGCCGGCGCATGGGCCTGCAGGGCATGATCAACTACATGCTCGAGCGGTGCGATTTCCCCACGGTGACGGAGGTGACCGACGAACCGGCCCGCTTGCGCGCCCGCGACGAGCAAGCGATCGCTCGGCTAATCACTGTGGCCGAGCAGGAGGCGGCGCGCGACGCGCGGCGCTACGGCGAGCTGTTTGCCGAGCTGCGCCGGGCGGATTCCGCCGCGCCGGTGGTCGGGATTACCGGGACCGGGGGGGCGGGGAAGAGCTCCCTCACCGACGAGCTGGTGCTGCGCTTTCTCGAGCACTTCCCCGACAAGACGGTGGCCGTTCTCTCCGTCGACCCGTCCCGCCAGCGCACCGGCGGCGCCCTCCTCGGCGACCGCATCCGCATGAACGCTATCGATAGCCCGCGGGTGTACATGCGCAGTCTGGCCACGCGCGGCTCGAAATCGGAACTGTCCCCGGCCATCGAGGACGCCATCGCCGTCGTCAAGGCCGCCGGCTTTGACTTGGTCATCGTCGAGACGAGCGGGATCGGCCAGGGCGATGCCGAGATCGTCAAGGTGTGCGATATCGCCCTCTACGTGATGACGAGCGAGTTCGGCGCGCCATCGCAGCTGGAGAAGATCGACATGCTCGACTTCGCCGACATCGTCGTCATCAACAAGTTCGAGCGCCGCGGCTCCGAAGACGCCCTGCGCGAGGTGCGCAAGCAGGTCAAGCGCAACCGCAACCTGTTCCACGTCCGGGACGAGGACCTGCCGGTGTTCGGGACCATCGCCAGCCAGTTCAACGACCCCGGTGTCAACAGCCTGTTTGCCCACCTGGTGAAGACGATTAACGAGAAGAAGGGGCTTGACTGGTCGGTGCCGGACGCGCCGAAGGAGAAGGTGACCACCAAGCACAATCGGATCATCCCCCCGGAGCGCGCCAACTACCTGGCCGAAATCGCCCAGACGGTGCGGAACTACCGCAAGTTTGTCGATGAGCAGGTGGCCGTGGCGCGCCGGCTGTACCAGCTCCACGGGGCTAAGGAGGCGCTGGCGGGTCGCGACGATGCGGAGGCCAGGCAGGCGCTGACCGCCCTGGAGGAGGAGATTACCCGCACCGAGGCCCGGCTGCACCCCGATTGCAAGAAGATTCTGGAGAACTGGCCCAAGGTGAAGGAGAAGTACACGAAGGATACCTTTACCTACAAGGTGCGCGACAAGGAGATCACGCAGCAGCTGTACACCACCTCGTTGGCGGGCACGAAGATCCCCAAGGTGGCCTTGCCCAAGTATGAGGACTGGGGCGAAATCCTCAAATGGTGCCTGAAGGAGAACGTACCCGGCGAATTCCCGTACACGGCCGGCGTCTTCCCCTTCAAGCGCACCGAGGAGGATCCCAAGCGTCAGTTTGCCGGTGAGGGCACGCCGGAGCGCACGAACAAGCGCTTTCACTACCTGTGCCGCAACGATGACGCCAAACGCCTGTCCACGGCCTTCGACAGCGTCACCCTGTACGGCCATGACCCCGATTACCGGCCGGACATCTACGGTAAGGTCGGAGAGAGCGGCGTCAGCGTGTGCACGCTGGACGACATGAAGAAGCTCTATGCCGGCTTTGACCTGTGTGACCCGAAGACGAGCGTGTCGATGACGATTAACGGGCCGGCGCCCATCCTTCTGGCCATGTTTTTCAACACGGCCATCGACCAGCAGGTAGAAAAATTCAAGACCGAACACGGGCGCGAGCCGACGCCGGAGGAGTACGAGGCGATCAAAGCGCGCACCCTGCGCACGGTGCGCGGCACGGTGCAGGCCGACATTCTTAAGGAAGACCAGGGCCAGAACACGTGCATCTTTTCCATCGATTTCGCCCTGCGCATGATGGGCGACATCCAGCAGTACTTTATCGACAACCACGTGCGGAACTACTATTCGGTGTCGATCAGCGGGTATCACATCGCCGAGGCCGGGGCCAACCCGATCACGCAGCTTGCCTTCACGCTGGCCAACGGCTTCACCTACGTCGAGTACTACTTGTCCCGTGGCATGCACATCGACGACTTCGCGCCCAACCTGTCCTTCTTCTTCTCCAACGGCCTCGATCCCGAGTATTCGGTGATCGGTCGGGTGGCACGGCGCATCTGGGCCACGGTGATGAAGTACAAGTACGGCGCCAACGAGCGCAGCCAGAAGCTGAAGTACCACGTGCAGACCTCGGGCCGTTCCCTGCACGCCCAGGAGATGGCCTTCAACGACATCCGCACCACGCTCCAGGCGCTCATGGCCATTTATGACAACTGCAACTCGCTGCACACCAACGCCTATGATGAGGCGATCACCACGCCGACGGAAGAGTCGGTGCGCCGGGCCATGGCCATCCAGCTCATCATCACCAAGGAGCTGGGCCTGGCCAAGAACGAGAACCCGCTTCAGGGCTCCTTCATCATCGAAGAGCTGACCGACCTCGTCGAGGAGGCCGTGCTGGCCGAATTCGAGCGCCTCAGCGCCCGCGGCGGTGTCCTCGGGGCCATGGAGACGATGTACCAGCGCGCCAAGATCCAGGAGGAGTCCCTCTACTACGAGCAGCTCAAGCACAGCGGCGAGCTGCCCATCATCGGCGTCAACACCTTTGTCAACGAAAACGCCTCCGAGGAAGAGTGGAACAACGTCCCGCTGGCGCGGGCGACGAAGGAAGAGAAGGAACAGCAGATCCGGAACCTGCGCGCCTTCCAGGAGCGGAACAAGGACAAGGCGCCGGAGATGCTGCGGCGTCTCAAGGACGTGGCCCGTTCCGGCGGTAACATCTTTGCCGAGCTGATGGAGACGGTGAAGTACTGCTCCCTTGGCCAGATCACCCAGGCCCTGTACGAAGTGGGCGGCAAATACCGCCGGAACATGTAACGGCCGGGCCCGCCCCCGCTGCCGTGTGCCCCCGTTTGGCAAAACAGCCCGTCCCCGCGACGGGCTGTTTTGATTGGGCACGGTCGGGAGCGGAGGTGTGAGGGTGTGGTCGTCCTGAGGAAAGGGCGAAGGCGTGTGCAGGGTTTGACACCTTCCGGGAATCCGATAAAATAAGGAATACTGGAGTCGGCGCACATGCGCCGCGCGGCGGGAAACCTCGAAGAGAAGGGATGTGCCGTACGTTGAGCCTCCTGCGTGAGTTGGACAAAGAGAAGCTAGCGGAAATGTCCATGGTTGACGTGGCGTATCATCTGCTGGCCGAAAAGCGCGAGGCACTTCTCTTCTACGACCTCCTGAAAGAAGTGGCCGAGCTGAAAGGACTCTCCGATGAAGAAGTGGAAGCGCTGCTCGCGCAATTCTACACCGAGATCAACATCGACGGCCGGTTTGTCTGCATCGGCGACAACCGCTGGGGGCTGAAACGCTGGTACCCGGTGGAGGCGGCCGAAGAAACGATCACCATTGGGCGGACCCGCAAGAAGGGCGACGAATACGACGACTACGAGGACGACGACATGCTCCTCGACGAGGAATACGACGAGGACGCGGAAGAAGGAGAATATCTCGACGAGGAGGAGTACCTCGACGAGGAAGACGACTACCTCGACGACGAGGGCGACGACGTGTTCCTGGAGGACGAGGAGCTGGATACCGATTACAACGACGACGAGTACTAACGGGTTGATGGCGTTGACTTTTTTGCCGGTGTTCCGTAAAATAACCTATGGGCTTTTTAAGAGATCAGACCGGAAAACAAAAGTGCCCCTGTTTCCAACAGGCGTCACTTTTGTTTTTTTTATGTGTTTTCCGCGATTGTCCGACACTGGCAGGGAAAGAGAGGGAACACCGATGACCAAATACATTTTTGTGACGGGTGGTGTGGTTTCGTCCCTCGGAAAGGGCATTACGGCCGCTTCGCTCGGCCGGCTGCTCAAAAACAGGGGCCTAAACGTCACGATCCAGAAATTTGACCCGTACATCAACGTGGACCCGGGGACGATGAGCCCATACCAACACGGCGAGGTGTTTGTGACGGAAGACGGTGCGGAGACCGACCTCGACCTGGGGCACTATGAGCGGTTTATCGACATCAACTTGAACCAAAACAGCAACGTGACAACCGGGAAGATCTACTCGGCGGTGATTGCCAAGGAACGCCGCGGCGACTACCTCGGCGGCACGGTGCAGGTGATCCCGCACATTACCAACGAGATCAAGGAGTGTGTGTTCCGCGCTGGCCGCGAAACGGGGGCCGACGTTGTCATCACCGAGATTGGCGGAACGGTTGGCGACATCGAGAGCCTGCCCTTCCTGGAGGCGATTCGCCAGATCAAGAGTGACATCGGCCGCGAGAATGTGATGTACATCCATTGCACGCTGGTGCCGTATTTGCGCGCGGCGGGCGAGCTGAAGACCAAGCCAACGCAGCACAGTGTCAAGGAGCTGCGCAGCCTGGGCATTCAACCGAACGTCATCGTCTGCCGGACGGAAAAGCCGCTGTCTCCGGACATGAAGGAAAAGATTGCCCTGTTCTGCGACATCGATCCCAGCGCGGTGATCGAGGCGCGCGACGCGGACATCCTGTACGAAGTGCCGCTCATGTTGCAGGAGCAGGGCCTCGACGAGTATGTCGTCCGTTACCTTGGCTTTGACTGCGGCCCGGCCGACATGCGCGAATGGCAGGCCTTCGTGGAGAAGATTCGCGGGCTCAAAGGGAAGACGCGCATTGCGCTGGTCGGCAAATATGTCTCGCTGCGGGATGCCTACCTCAGCGTGGCGGAAGCCCTCTTGCATGCCGGTGTGGCCAACGATACCGAGGTGGTGATCGACTGGATCAACTCCGAAGAGGTGACCATCGACAACGTGGACGAGCTGTTGGGTGAGGCCGACGGCATCCTCGTGCCGGGCGGCTTTGGCGATCGGGGCATCGACGGAAAGATAACGGCCATCCGCTACGCCCGGGAGCGGCGCATCCCCTTCCTCGGCATCTGCCTGGGCATGCAGATGGCGGTGGTGGAATTTGCCCGCCATGTTCTCGGCTGGACGGCGGCGCACAGTTCGGAAATCGACCCGGCTACGCCTTACCCGGTGATCGATCTCTTGCCGGAGCAAAAAGAGATTGAGGACCTCGGCGGGACGATGCGGCTTGGCGCCTATCCGTGTGCGATTGTGGAAGGCAGCTTGGCCCACCGGGCGTATGGGACAACGATGGTGCACGAACGTCACCGTCATCGCTACGAGTTCAACAACCAGTACCGCGAGGCCTTGGAACGGGCGGGGTTGCGCGTCACCGGAACATCGCCCGATGGCCGTCTGGTGGAGATCATCGAGCTGGCCGATCATCCGTGGTTCGTGGCCACGCAGTTCCATCCGGAGTTCACGTCGCGCCCGAACCGGCCGCAGCCGCTGTTTCGCGATTTTGTGCGCGCGGCCAAGGCCCATCGCCTGACGCGGTGAACGGGAAAAACGAGGCCGCGCGGAGAGAGAGGGGCCGACGCCCTGGTGTTCGGAGCTTTGGGGCCTGGAGGCGGGCTCCAAGATTTTTTGGGTGGAAAGGACGAAAAATTCTTCCTCTTGGGAGGATTATCGCCCTGTCATAGAGAAAAAGTTGGTATTGTGTGGTGCCGTTGGGGAGGCCAATGACAGGGGGGATCAATCCATGGCAAACGGAAAAACCGTGCTGATTGTTGACGACCAATACGGGATCCGCGTGCTCCTCAATGAGCTGCTCGAACAGGAAGGGTACACCATCCTGTTGGCGGCCAACGGCAAGCAGGCCATCGAGATCGTGGAGCGCCAGGTTCCCGATCTGGTGATTCTCGACATGAAGATTCCCGGGATGAACGGCCTGGAGATTCTGAAGAAGATCAAGAAGATCGACAACCGCATCAAAGTGATCATGATGACGGCGTATGGCGAACTTGATATGATAAAAGAGGCGACGGCGCTTGGCGTGCTGGCCCATTTCACCAAGCCCTTCGATATCGACGAGCTGCGCAATACCGTGCGTGCGCAGCTTGCATCCTGACGATGGCGATGGAGGAGACCACGAAAGCAGCACGCAAGCGCGCGGTGGGAAATGACGTGGATGTAATCGCTTCCACGCGAGGGGGATCCCGCGCGTGGAGACCATGGCCATGCGCTGGCGCTCGTGTGCAACGGGCTGGTGGAGGGACACCTCCACTTTGATTTTGTGACGGGGGTTCCGAGAGGCATCCCGGTGACAGTGGGTGACCGGGTCCGTCCGGCGCGGCCGCTGCCGCCGGGTGCCCTGTGGTACATAACCCAATGCAAAGGAGGAGTTGCCATGCCGCTTGTCCCGATGACCGCATTTCTGCCGCGCGCCAAAGCGGAGGGCTTTGCTGTTGGCCAGTTCAACATGAACAATCTGGAGTTCACCCAGGCGATCATCGAGGCGGCCGAGGAGGAGAAGTCGCCGCTCATTTTTGGGGCCAGCGAGGGTGCGATCAAGTACATGGGCGGCCCCGACGTGGTGGTGGCCCTGGCCAAGGTGTTCGCCGACCGCGCCGGTGTGCCGGTGGCCCTGCATCTCGATCACGGTTCCAGTTTTGACATGGTGATGAAGTGCATCCGCGCCGGGTTTACCTCGGTCATGATCGACGGTTCCCACCTGCCCCTTGACGAAAACATTGCCCTGACGAAGAAAGTGGTCGAGGCAGCCCACGCCGTGGGCGTTTCCGTCGAAGCGGAGCTGGGCAAGATCGGCGGAACCGAGGACGACCTCTCTGTCGACGAGGAAGACGCCATGCTGGCCGACCCCGACGAGGCCATCCGCTTCTGGGAAGAAACCCGTGTAGACGCGTTGGCCCTCGCCGTGGGAACGGCGCACGGACTGTACAAAGGGAAGCCCAACATCCGCTTCCACATCATTGAAAAGGTGGCCCAAAACATCGAGGCGCCGATCGTGCTCCACGGCGGTTCGGGGGTGCCGGACGAGCAGATCCGTCAAGCGATTCGCCTCGGTGTGGGCAAGATCAACGTCAACACCGAAAACCAGGTGGCCTGCACGGAAACGGTGCGCAAGATCCTGGCCGAAAAGCCGTCCCTGTACGATCCGCGCAAGTACCTGGGTCCCGCGCGCGAGGCGATGAAGGAAGTGGTCAAGCAAAAGATGCGGCTCTTCGGCAGCTCTGGAAAAGCCTAAGAACGTGCAGCGGAGGGAACGGGCGTGAAGCTGTTTATCGATTCGGCCAACATTGACGAAATCCGCGCCGCCCATGAGATGGGTGTGATCGCCGGGGTGACGACCAACCCCACCCTCGTGGCCAAGGAGGGGCGCCCCTTCCAGGACGTGTTGCGGGACATCATCGACATTGTCGACGGTCCGATTAGCGCCGAGGTAATCAGCACCGACGCGGAGGGGATGATCCGCGAAGGGGAGGAACTGGCGGCGCTGTCGAAAAACATCGTCATCAAGATTCCCATGACCGTGGAGGGGCTCAAGGCGGTCAAGGCGCTGACGAAAAAGAAGATCCGCACCAACGTCACCCTCATTTTCTCGGCCAACCAGGCCCTTTTGGCGGCGCGGGCCGGGGCGACGTATGTTTCCCCGTTCATCGGGCGCCTCGATGACGTGAGCCACAACGGCCTGGAGCTGATCGGCACGATCGCCGAGATCTTCACCCGCCACGGCATCGAGACGGAGATTATTGCCGCCAGCGTGCGACATCCCTTGCACGTGACGGAAGCGGCGCGCCTGGGCGCCCATATCGCCACGGTGCCGTATAAGGTGATTGAGCAGATGGTCAAACACCCGCTGACCGACATCGGCCTCGAGAAGTTCCTGGCCGACTGGGAAAGGGCCAGGTCTGCACAACAGGCGTAACCCCCTTCGCGCGGGAAACGGCAGGCCGCGTGCCGTTTCCCCCTTCCTTATTCAAGCGGGTACCCACCTTCGCGCATCTCGATCTCCTTTCCAGGACCTTGCGCTTGCCGTTGTCCCCGCGATCCCCGATCGGGTTCCCCCAGGGACGGATGGCCAACCTGCTGCCCCGCTGAAAGCCGATTTTGGTGGTGTGCGCTGGCGGTCGACATTGCTGCGCACCGGTTCGCCTGCTTCAAGCTTTTCGATTCGCGCGAAAAGGGAGGGAACGGCCTATGGAACGCAGTTTGACGCTGGAGCTGGTCCGCGTCACGGAAGCGGCCGCCCTGGCCGCGGCGCGGTGGATGGGGCTGGGCAAGAAGGACGAAGCCGACGACGCGGCGACGACGGCCATGCGCCGCGAGTTTCAGCACGTGCCGATGGACGGCGTGGTGGTCATCGGCGAAGGGGAGATGGACGAAGCGCCGATGTTGTACATCGGCGAGCGATTGGGCCAGGGGGTGCCGCCGGCGGTGGATGTGGCCGTCGATCCGCTCGAGGGGACAAACATTGTGGCCAAAGGCTTATGGAATGCCCTGGCCGTGGTGGCCGTGGCCGACCGCGGCAACCTGCTTCACGCGCCGGACATGTACATGGAGAAGATCGCCGTCGGCCCCGATGCAGTCGGTGTGATTGACATCGACGCCCCGGTGAAGGACAACCTGAAGGCGGTGGCCAAGGCCAAGAACAAGGACATTGAGGACCTGGTGGCCGTCGTGCTCGACCGGCCGCGCCACGCCAAGCTGATCGAGGAGATTCGCGAGGCTGGTGCGCGCATCAAGCTGATTTCCGACGGTGACGTGGCGGCGGCGATCAACACGGCGTTCCCCAACACCGGCGTCGACATCCTCTTCGGCATTGGCGGGGCGCCGGAAGGGGTGCTGGCCGCCGTGGCGCTGAAGTGCCTGGGCGGGGAAATCCAGGGCCGTCTGCGTCCGCAAAATGACGAGGAGTACGAACGGTGCAAGCGCATGGGTCTCGATGATCCGCTACGCGTGTTGCGCATGGAGGACATGGTCAAAGGGGACGACGCCATCTTCGCGGCGACCGGGGTGACCGACGGCGAGCTCTTGCGCGGTGTGCGCTTCTTGAGCCGCACCCAGGCGACGACTCACTCCGTCGTGATGCGCGCCAAAACGGGAACGGTGCGCTTTATCGAAGGGTTTCACCGCTTGGAGCGAAAGCCCAGCTTCCAGCTTGCCACCGAGGATGCATAAGGAGCCGAACCACCATGAACCTGTCGCTGTCCGCATTGGAAAGCATGACCTTGCGCGAGCTCTACAAGCTGGCGCGCGAGTATCAGATCCCGTCCTACGGGAGCATGAAGAAAAAAGAGCTCATCTTTGCCCTTTTAAAGGCGCAGGCCGAACGGGACGGCTATCTGTTCATGGAGGGCATCCTCGACATCCTGCCGGAAGGGTACGGTTTCTTGCGCCCCGTCCACTACCTCCCGTCCAACGAGGACATCTACATCTCCGCTTCACAAATCCGCCGCTTTGACCTGCGCAATGGCGACAAGGTGTCGGGAAAGGTGCGGCCACCCAAGGAGAACGAGCGGTATTTTGGCCTCCTGCAGGTGGAGGCCGTCAACGGTGAAGACCCCGAGCTGGCCGCCGAGCGGCTGCACTTCCCGGCCCTCACGCCCCTCTATCCAGAGGAGAAGTTGACCCTGGAAACCACGCCCGACAAGCTGTCGACGCGCATTATCGACCTCCTTTGTCCGGTCGGAAAAGGTCAGCGCGGCCTCATCGTCGCCCCGCCCAAGGCCGGCAAAACCATGCTGCTCAAGGAGATCGCCAACAGCATCGCCACCAACTACCCCGACATCGAACTGTTTGTCCTGCTCATCGACGAGCGCCCCGAAGAAGTGACCGACATGCAGCGGTCCGTGCGCGGCGAGGTGGTGTATTCCACCTTTGACGAGGTGCCCGAGCACCACATCAAGGTGGCCGAGCTGGTGCTCGAGCGGGCCATGCGCCTCGTCGAGCACAAGCGCGACGTGGTCATCCTCCTCGACAGCCTGACCCGCCTTACCCGCTCGTACAATCTCATCATCCCTCCCAGCGGGCGAACGCTGTCGGGGGGCATCGATCCGGCCGCGTTTCACCGCCCGAAGCGGTTTTTCGGTGCGGCACGCAACGTGGAAGAGGGGGGAAGTCTGACCATTCTCGCCACGGCGCTGATCGACACCGGGTCGCGCATGGACGAGGTCATCTACGAGGAATTCAAGGGCACCGGCAACATGGAACTGCACCTTGACCGCCGCCTGGCCGAGCGGCGCATTTTTCCGGCCATCGATATCCGGCGCTCGGGTACCCGCCGCGAGGAATTGCTGCTGACCAAAGAGGAACTCGAAAAGGTGTGGGCCCTGCGCAAGGTGATGCAGGACGGTCCGGAATTTGTGGAGCTCTTTTTGCGCCGGCTGCGGGAGACGAAAAGCAATGCGGAATTTCTGGCCTCCTTTGATCCGAAGGAATGGGTGTCGGCTGGCAAGGGGCGCCTTGCCTCCTCATAACCCAGCAAGAATGGGTAATTATGGATCGTCATTACCGATTTGCAGTTTCCATCGTTTTTCTGTATGCTGAAAAGGGGTCTCAGAATTTTAGCACACTTGCGGGCGACGATGAGGGGGCATGTGGGGCATGGAGTCGAAATCGCGCGAGGAAATGGAACAATACGTCCGGGAACGGTTTCTGGAGTTGTATCCCAAAACCAAGAAAATCATGGAGACGATCAGTCAGATTGCAGGCGAGAGCGGCCTGGGGTATAGCCGAACGTACCAGATCTATCGCCGACAGAAAGACGAGATTTTTCGCCAAGTGGAGCGGGTTTCCCGGTCGGAGCTCTATGCCGGGCGCCCAAACCGCGAGGAGATCATCGCCTATATGACCCGGCTGATCGACGAGGAAGGTTGGGAGCGCGATCAGGCCATCCGTGAAGCGGCTCGACAGTTTCAACGAAGCTACCAATTTTGTTACCAGATTTTGCTTAAAGCGCGCCCTGACCTGAAGAAGGCTCGACGCCGGGCCGGACAAAGCGTCTACGATCTTCTGGAACGGCAGCCGCGGCTGGATCACGTTGTGCGTCAGTCGGCCATTCGGCAACTGGTCGGCTTTTTGCACACCCTTGCCCACTTCAAGCGCAGCGTGCAGGCGGAGCACGAACGGCTTTCGCGACAGGTACAGGAGTTGTTGTTCCAGATTGGCAGCGTGCAGAAACAAGTGGAAAAGTGGATCGCCGAGTTGGAGGAGCGCCCGGTAACGGCGGAAAACGGGGCGGTGCGAGAGGAAGCGGCAGCGGGGGCGGCCGAGCCGTCGAACGGGCGGGAGTAGACCGCACGAAAAACGGCGCCGCATCGCGTGGGGGCGAAGGCCCGGCCATCCCCCACAGGTTCTACCGTCGCCTGCAGGCGCATATCCTCAAACCAAAGCGCCTGTGTCTCCAGGCGGAAGGTGAGGTGAGGGGATTGGCGCTGCGGCGACTGGCGCTGTCATCCGCCGTGT
Organism: Bacillota bacterium; assembly: GCA_017577925.1. Taxonomy (GTDB): domain Bacteria; phylum Bacillota; class Bacilli; order Calditerricolales; family Calditerricolaceae; genus Calditerricola. Next base: position 7,630 of record PKQU01000008.1, on the reverse strand, counting down.
TGGCCGGCATGGGGCTCGGCGTCGCCCACTCCGCCAGCGCGCGTCTGGATGACCACCACGAGGCCGCGGAACAGGTGGTGAAGGAGGCGCTGTTTCGCATCTTCAGTCCGCTTGTCGTTGTGCCCGAACGGGTTTGGGAGGTTGAGCAAAGCCGTGTCCCGGTCACGTACACGGTTCGGCCGGGGGATACGCTGTCGCAGATTGCCGACCGTTTCGGCGTTTCGCTGCACGAGCTGATGGCCGCCAACGGCCTGCGTCACCCGCATGCCATCCGCGCCGGGAAGACGCTCAAGGTGCCGATGCGCAAGGAACTGTATGTGGTCGGCGTCGGGGAGACCCTGGACCGGATCGCCGAGAAGAAAGGGGTGGCCGTTGACGACCTGCTGCGCAACAACCCTGAGCTGCGGGTGCGCGACGGACAGGTCTACGCCGGCCAGGTGTTGGTGCTTCCCCGCGACATGCCCATAGGGGCTCCGAAACGCAAATCGGTGGTGCGCGTGGCGAGTGCGGTGTCCACTGTTTCGTCGGCGGAAGCGGAAGCGGCCAGCGAAGAGCCCGCTCGCGCCACGCGCACCAAGCCGGTCCGTTATGTCAACGGGATGCCGCTCATGTGGCCGGTGCACGGCAATCGGGTCATCACCAGCCGCTTCGGCATGCGCTGGGGACGTTTGCACGAGGGGGTCGACATTTGGCATCCCGACGAGTGGCGGACGCCGATTCGCGCCGCCCGCGACGGTATAGTGACCGAAGCGGGAGTGAGTCGCGGGGGATACGGGCGCCTGGTGGTGATCGATCACGGGCGCGGGGTGGAAACCGTATACGCCCATTTGCGCCGGATTGCCGTTTCCGCGGGGCAACGGGTTGAGGCCGGCGAGATCATTGGGTACATGGGCCAGAGCGGGCGCACCACCGGCGTGCATTTGCATTTTGAAGTCCGTCTGTACGGGAGACCGGTCGACCCGATGACGTATCTCCAGTAGGAAAGGGCGCGTTGTTTCCTTGTACGCTTTGATGAGTTGTGCTATAATCATATTATGTGCACGTTCCCGTCTCAAACGAAGCGGCAGATTTTTTCGGGGAAAGAGGTGAACCAACATGAAACCGGGCATTCATCCGGAATACAAGATCACCACGGTAACCTGCGCCTGCGGGAACACCTTTGAAACCGGATCGGTCAAATCCAATCTGCGTGTGGAAATTTGCTCGGCATGCCATCCGTTCTTTACCGGCAAGCAGAAGTTTGTGGATACGGGCGGCCGTGTCGACCGCTTCCGGAAAAAGTTTGGCATGTGAGCTTCTCGATGCGTACACCGGTTCCGCGGGAGCCGGTTTTTCTTTTTTCTGCGGATCCGCGCGTTTTGCGTAATGGGGGCTTGCCAACCGCTGTGTTCACGGCGTACAGTAAATGAAGTCCCTTGGAGACGGACAGGAGGAGCGGTTTGGCATGCAACCCCTCAAGCGCGACGGATGGATCGAATTGATTTGTGGGAGCATGTTTTCGGGGAAGAGCGAAGAGCTGATCCGGCGGATCAAGCGCGCGCGCATTGCCCGGCAAACGGTACAGGTGTTTAAGCCGCGCCTTGATGACCGCTACGCGGCGGACGCGGTCGTTTCCCATAACGGTACGCTGGAACAGGCAGAGGGGGTCGACCGGGCCGAGGAGCTGCTCGCGCGCGTATGGCCCGACACCGATGTGGTCGCCGTTGATGAGGTCCAATTTTTTGACAATGCCATCGTCGATGTGGCCGAGGAGCTGGCGGGGCGCGGCGTGCGCGTCATCTTGGCCGGTTTGGACCTCGATTTTCGCGGTGAACCGTTTGGCCCGACGCCGCTGCTCATGGCGCGGGCCGAATACGTGACGAAACTGCATGCCATCTGCGTTTGCTGCGGCCAGCCGGCGACGCGCACGCAGCGGCTGGTCAACGGACGGCCGGCGCACTATAACGACCCGGTCATTTTGGTCGGCGCGGCGGAAACCTACGAGGCTCGCTGCCGTCATTGCCATGAGGTACCGGGCAAGCCGGTGAAGGCGGGTATGGCCGCGGCTCGCCATACCACAAGCTGACGGCGGAGGAACCGATCGGTCTGCATGGCCCCTCTCCGGCCGGGCATCCTAACAGCAGGAGGTGGGGCCCGTTGTTGCAAGCGGCACGGTGGTTCCTCCCGGCTGTGCTCTTGTGCGGTTGGCTTTCCGCGTGTGCCCCGAACGCTTCCCCGGGCGGTCAGGACACGCAACTGTCGCCCTACGGGGCCGGTGCCGATGCGGGTCGGCGCGAGACGGGACGCATCACGCCCTTTGACGCCACCGACGGCGGCCGGCGCGAGTTAAACCCGAACCTCTTTCGCGGACCGGGTTTTCAGGCCAATCCGACGGACCTGGCTGACCAGCTGGCCGGGCGTCTGGCGCGCATTCCGGGCGTGAAGAACGCCACGGTGGTCATCGCCGGCGGGAATGTGTATGTGGGCTTGGATCTCGATCGCCGCACGCCCCCGCAAGTCGCTGACCGCATCTGCGATGAAGCGCGCAGCCTGGTCAGGGGAAAATTGTCGCGCTATGACGTGTATGTCACGGCCGATCGCTCGATTACGGGCCGTTTGATGGAAATCCGTGACGGGTGGCGAAACGGCACGCCGCTGGACAACTACAACGGTGACCTCCTTCGCATCCGCCGCAGTATCGAAACAGCACCGTAGATGCGCGCTCTCCACGCCCCTCAGGGCGGTGGAGAGCGTTTTGCTGCCGCGGGTTTCCGGTGGCTTTCGTTGGCGCGTTGGCCTCGTAACGGGTAAAATATAATGCTATGGGTATACAATGCGTGAGATATCCCAACACCGAGGTGAACGGCCGTGTTGGAACGATTGGAAGCGGTCGTGGCGCGGTACGAGGAACTGAGCCGGCTGTTGTGCGAGCCGGATGTGGTTAACGACCCGGAAAAGCTGCGCACCTACGCCAAGGAGCAGGCCGATTTGGAGGAAACGGTGACGACCTACCGCGCGTACAAGCGCGTGTGCGAGGAACTGGCGGAAGCCAAGGCCATGTTGGAAGAGAAGCTGGACGATGAGCTGCGCGCCCTCGTGAAGGAGGAGATCGCCGCCCTGTCGGAGCAAAAGGAGGCCCTCGAGGCGCAGCTGAAGGTGCTCCTCTTGCCCAAGGACCCGAACGACGAGAAAAACGTCATCGTCGAGATCCGCGCGGCGGCGGGCGGGGAGGAGTCGGCTCTCTTTGCCGCCGACTTGTTCCGCATGTACACGCGCTACGCGGAGCGTAAGGGTTACCGCACGGAAATCTTGGAAGCCCATCCCACCGATTTGGGCGGGTTTAAAGAGGTGATTTTCACCGTGCAGGGGCGCGGCGCGTACAGCCGCCTGAAATTCGAAAGCGGCGCCCACCGCGTGCAGCGCGTCCCGGTGACGGAGTCGGGCGGACGGATACACACCTCCACGGCGACGGTGGCCGTCCTGCCCGAGATGGAAGAGGTGGAGGTGGAGATCGACGAGAAGGATCTCCGCATCGACACCTTCTGCGCCAGCGGGCACGGTGGCCAGCATGTGAACAAGACGGAGTCGGCGGTGCGGATCACCCACCTGCCGACGGGCATTGTCGTCTCGTGTCAGGACGAGAAGTCGCAAATCAAAAACCGGGAAAAGGCGATGCGTGTCCTGCGGGCCCGCGTGTACGAGTTTTACCGCAAGCAGCGCGAGGCGGAACTGGCCGACGCGCGCAAGAGCTTGGTGGGGACCGGCGAGCGCAGCGAGCGCATCCGCACCTATAATTTCCCCCAAAACCGCGTGACCGATCATCGCATCGGCCTGACGCTGCACAAGCTGGATCTCGTCCTGGATGGCGACCTTGACGAGATCATCGACGCGCTCATCGTGCACGAGCAGGCGGAGCTGTTGAAAAAGGCCGAGTGAGGGACGATGACCACTGTTCGTGAAGCCTTTCGGTGGGCATCGGGCCGGTTGCGTGCGGCCGGCGTGGCGCACGCCGCTTCCGAAGCGGAGCGCCTGGTGCGCCTTGTCCTCGGATGGCCGCGCGAGCGCTTGTTTGGTTATCCGGAAGCGGTCATGCCGCCCGACGCCGAGGCGCGCCTTGAGGTGCTGGTTGCCCGACGCGCCGCCGGCGAGCCGTTACAGTACCTGATCGGGGAGCAGGAATTTTACGGCCGCGCATTCCGTGTGACGCCGGCGGTGCTGATCCCCCGCCCCGAGACGGAGGTGCTGGTGGAGTCGGTTCTGGCGGCGGCCGACGCGATGTGGCCGCCCGACGCCGCGCTTTCCGCGGTGGACGTGGGCACCGGCAGCGGGGCCATCGCCGTGACGCTGGCCGCCGAACGTCCGCGCTGGCAGGTGTGGGCGGTCGACCTGTCCGTCGATGCCTTGGCCGTCGCACAGGAAAATGCGGCACGCCACGGGGTGGCCACGCGCATCACCTTTGCGCATGGCTCGTGGCTTGGGCCGCTGCGCCGCACCGGCCGGCGCGTGCAGGTGATCGTGTCTAACCCGCCGTACATTCCCACGGCCGATATTGCCGGACTGCAGCGGGAAGTGCGCGATCATGAGCCGCGCCTGGCCCTGGACGGCGGTGCGGACGGCCTGGACGCGTACCGGAGCCTGGCGCGGGAGCTGCCCGACATCGTCGACCGCCGTGCCGTCGTGGCCGTTGAGGTGGGCGCGGGACAGGCCGAGGCGGTGGCCGGCCTTTTTAGGGCCACCGACCTCTTTTCCCGCATTACCATCACGCCCGATTTGGCCGGCATTCCGCGCGTTGTTCTCGCCGTGCGGGAGGGGTGACCCCGCGTACGACCCGTCTCGTCCCTTGCAGCCGGGCGGTGCGGCTGCTGCGCGCTGCCGGCGAAGGGTGTGCCGAACCTCCGTTCCCCGTTTGAACGCCTGCCCCTCCGTCGATACTGGGACCAGAGAGAGGACGGAGGGGAGCGGAATGACCCATCGGTTGCGGTGGCTCGTGGCGTTGACGGGACTGATACTGGTTGTGGTGGGGATCGCGCAGCAGCGCGCGGTGGGCGTGACGGCGAGCGTGGCGCTGCCGGCCGCGGGAGACGCGGTCATTCCCCCTGAAGCGATTCGCTTTCGTGTCATCGCCAACAGCGACGCGCCGGAGGACCAGGCCGTCAAGCGGGCCGTGCGCGATGTGGTGGTGGCGCATCTGGAAGAGGTGATGCGCGGCGCGCAACGCGTCGACGAGGCGCGGGCGCGTCTGGCGAAGGCGTTGCCGACGATTGAAGCCCTGGCAGTCGAGACCGTGCGCGCCGCTGGATTTACTTACCCCGTTGAGGTGACATTGGGGCGGGTGCCGTTTCCGACCAAACGTTACGGCACGCGCGTTTATCCGGCCGGTGAGTACGAGGCCTTGCGCATCACGCTGGGGAATGGCCGCGGGCAAAATTGGTGGTGTGTCCTCTTTCCGCCGCTGTGCTTCGTCGACGTGGCCGCAAGCGACGCCGTGGACCCGCCGGCGCAAGCGACAGCGCGGGAGGCGGGCGGCGAGGAACGGACCGTGGAAACGCGCCTGTTCCTGTTCGATGCGCTTCGCCGTCTTTTGGCATGGTTGTGGGGATGAGTGCGGAAGGCCAGGCCGTCGGCACGCTGCCGACGGCTTTCTCGCGTTGCAGCGGGCTCCGGGCGCCTTCCACGATGTTATCCACAGGTTGTCCACATGTTGTTGAAAAATTTCGTCCTTCCGTCCTATACTAGACAAGCACACCCCTGGTGCGAGAATACCTGGCTGGCGGCATGCTTCCGACGTGAAGCGCAACGCGAAGAAGGAGCGAGACGGACATGCAGACAACGGTATGGCGCATCCACGTGGCTGAACCCGGATGGGAGGACGGTGAGGCGATCCGCGAAGCCGCCGCCCTTCTGCGGCACGGTGAACTGGTGGCCTTTCCGACGGAAACGGTTTACGGGTTGGGGGCCGACGCCACCAACGACGACGCCGTGGGCCGGATCTTCACGGCCAAGGGGCGTCCGGCGGACAACCCCTTGATTGTCCACGTGGCCGACAAAGGGCAACTTTCCGCCGTCGTGGCGGAGGTGCCGGAGGTGGCCCGGCGTCTCATCGACCGCTTCTGGCCGGGGCCGCTCACGCTGGTGCTGCCGCATCGCGGAACCGTTTCGGCACGCGTCACCTGTGGCCTTCCCACCGTGGCGGTGCGCATGCCGGCCCATCCCGTCGCCCGCGCCCTCATTGCCGCGGCGGGCGTGCCGGTGGCAGCGCCCAGCGCCAACCGGTCGGGAAAGCCGAGCCCGACGACGGCGGCGCACGTGTTGGCCGACCTGGCGGGGCGCATTGCCGGCGTGGTGGATGGCGGGCCGACGTCGGTGGGCGTCGAGTCGACGGTTCTCGATCTGACGACGCCGGTGCCCACCATCCTGCGCCCCGGCGGGGTGACGCAGGAGGAGCTGGCGGCGGTGGTGGGAGAGGTGGCCCTCGATCCGGCCCTCGTGCGGGAAGGGGAGGTGCCCCGCTCCCCCGGCGTCAAGTACACCCACTACGCCCCGGCGGGGGAGATGACCCTGGTGGCCGGTGCCCCGGAGGTGGCGGCGCGCCACATTCAGCGCCTTGCCGACGAGGCGGCCCGGCGCGGCGAGCGGGTCGGCATCCTTACCACCGAGGACGGGCGGCACCGGTACCGGGGCCCGCATGTCGTGGTGGCCTGCGGCCGGCGCGACGATTTGGCCAGCGTGGCGGCTGCCCTCTACGCGGCGCTGCGACGGTTTGACCAGGAAGGGGTGACGCGCATCTACGCGGAGACGTTTCCGGAGGAGGGCATCGGCGCGGCGCTGATGAACCGTCTGCGCAAGGCCGCGGGCGGGCGCATCGTGTCCGGCGACCTCGTCTAGGGGGCGCCCAGTACTAACCCGTCCCCCGAGCGCATAAGGCTGGAACAGGCGGGGGAGGGGTTGAGGTTGTGGGAAACCTCCGTACAATGGGGGCAACTGTTCACCTGGTGGTTGCTTGCCGTTGCCCTGGGTCTGGACGCCTTTTCCCTCTGCGTGGGGATTGGGCTGGCGGGCATCCGCCTGCGCCAGGTGATGCGCGTGAGCGGAACGATTGGCGTGTTTCACGTGATGATGCCGCTCATCGGCGTCGCGTTGGGCCACGTGCTGGTGCCGTTTGTCGGCAGCCTGGCCACGCTGCTTGGCGGGCTGCTGCTTTCGTTTCTGGGCCTGCACATGCTGTGGAACGCCAGCCGCGGACACGCTCCGCAGGCGTCGGTTCACCTGGGAGGCGCCGGGCTCCTGCTCTTCGCGCTGACGGTCAGCCTTGACGCCCTCTCCGTTGGATTCTCGATCGGACTGCTTACGGGTGGCGCCGCCTTCGCCATCGCCCTGTTCGGCCTGATGGGCTTTGTGATGGCCGGGATTGGCCTGCTCGTGGGGCGCCGCGTAGGGCGCTGGTTGGGCGAATACAGCGAGGCCTTTGGCGGTCTCATTCTCGTCGTGTTCGGGTTCAAACTGATCGTGGGGTAGGGGGGATGGCGGTGAAGGTGCTCTTCGTCTGTACGGGAAACACCTGCCGAAGCCCGATGGCGGAAAAGTTGTTCCGCCGCCTGGCCGAGGAGGCCGGTCTGGCCGTCGACGTGCGCTCGGCCGGCCTCGCGGCTGC
>PKQU01000080.1 GCA_017577925.1 Bacillota bacterium | reverse complement strand
CTGCCCGATGAAAACCGCTTGAAAGAGGTCATCGAGGCCTTCAAGAAGACCTTTGTGCCCTCCGCGTCGTAAGCGTACGGGCGTGGACGGAAAGGGTGGTGAGATGGGATGAAGGGCACCCGTGAGATCAAGCGCCGGATTCGCAGCGTGAAGAACACCCAGCAGATCACCAAGACGATGAAAATGGTGGCTGTGGCCAAGCTTCGTCGCGCCCAGGAGCGGGCACAGGCCGCCCGCCCGTACGCCGAAAAGATACGCGAGGTGATCGCCAGCATCGCCCGGGGGACCAAGGGGGTGCGTCACCCCATGCTCGTGGCCCGGCCGGTGCAGCGGACCGGGTACGTGGTGATCACCGCCGACCGCGGCCTGGCCGGCGCCTACAACGCCAACGTCATCCGGGCGACCTTGAAGCGCATCCGCGAGCGACACGCCTCGGAGAAGGAATACGCCATCATCGCCGTGGGGCGCAAGGGGCGTGACTTTTTCAAGAAACGTGGCTACCCGGTCGTGGCGGAGATTGTCGGCGTTTCCGACTTTCCCACCTTCGCTGACATCGAGCAAATCGCCAAGACGGCGGTGCAGATGTATGCCGACGGCTCCGTTGACGAGCTCGTGCTCATCTACAACGAGTTCGTCAACCCGGTGGTGCAGCGACCGGTGGAGAAGGTGCTGCTGCCCCTCACCGACGTGGGGGAAGCAGCAGCGGGGGTCTCCTACGAGTACGAGCCCTCGCCGGAGGCGGTGCTGGAGGTGCTCCTGCCGCGCTACGCGGAGACGCTCATTTACAGCGGCCTCCTGGAAGCCAAGGCCAGCGAGCACGCCGCGCGGATGACGGCGATGGGCAACGCCACGGACAACGCGGCGGAGATGATCGAGCGGCTGACCCTCATGTACAACCGGGCCCGCCAGGCGTCGATCACCCAAGAGATTGCCGAGATCGTCGCCGGCGCCAACGCCCTGCAATAGGACGGGAGTCTTTGCGCACAGGGAGGGAAGGCGATGAACAAGGGACGCGTCGTGCAGGTGATGGGTCCGGTCGTGGATATCCAGTTTGAACGCGGACACCTGCCTGCCATCTACAACGCGATCAAGATCCAGCACAAAGCAACCAAGCCCGGGGAGCGGGACATCGACCTGACCGTGGAAGCGGCCCTGCACCTGGGGGACAACCTGGTGCGCTGTGTGGCCATGGCCTCCACAGACGGCCTGGTGCGCGGCATGGAAGCAGTGGATACCGGGGCGCCGATCTCGGTGCCGGTGGGGGAAGAAACCCTGGGCCGCGTGTTCAACGTCCTCGGGGAGCCGATCGACAACCAAGGGCCGGTCAACGCCAAGCGGCGTGACCCGATCCACCGTCCGGCTCCGCCCTTTGTCGAGCAGGCCACGACGACGGAGATCCTCGAGACGGGGATCAAGGTGATCGACCTCCTCGCCCCGTACGCCAAGGGCGGGAAGATCGGCCTCTTCGGCGGCGCCGGCGTCGGCAAGACGGTGCTCATCCAGGAGCTCATCCACAACGTGGCTATGGAGCACGGCGGACTGTCGGTCTTTGCCGGGGTCGGCGAGCGCACGCGTGAGGGGAACGACCTGTACCACGAGATGAAGGAGTCGGGCGTCATCTCCAAGACGACAATGGTGTTCGGCCAGATGAACGAGCCGCCGGGCGCCCGTCTGCGCGTGGCCCTCACCGGGCTGACCATGGCCGAGTACTTCCGCGACGAATACGGCCAGGACGTGCTGCTCTTCATCGATAACATCTTCCGCTTCACCCAGGCCGGATCGGAGGTGTCGGCCCTCCTCGGCCGCATGCCGTCGGCGGTGGGCTACCAGCCGACACTGGCCACGGAGATGGGCCAGCTGCAGGAGCGGATCACCTCGACGAAAAAAGGGTCGATCACCTCGATCCAAGCCATTTACGTGCCGGCCGACGACTACACCGATCCGGCGCCGGCCACGACCTTTGCCCACCTCGACGCGACGACCAACCTGGAGCGTTCCATCGCCGAGAAGGGCATTTACCCGGCCGTGGACCCGCTTGCCTCGACGTCGCGCATTCTCCAGCCGCACATCGTCGGCGAGGAGCACTACCAGGTGGCGCGCGGCGTGCAGCAGGTGCTGCAGCGCTACAAGGAGCTGCAGGATATCATCGCCATTCTCGGGATGGACGAACTGTCCGACGAGGACAAGCTGATCGTCGCCCGCGCGCGGAAGATCGAGCGCTTCCTGTCCCAGCCGTTCCACGTGGCCGAGCAGTTCACCGGCGTGCCGGGCAAGTACGTCCCGCTCAAGGAGACCATCCGCGGGTTCAAGGAGATCCTCGAGGGCAAGCACGACGACCTGCCGGAAGCGGCCTTCCTCTATGTCGGGACCATCGACGAAGCGGTGGAAAAGGCGAAGACGCTGTAAGGCGCTTCGCCGGAGAAGGAGGAAACGGCCGTGAGCACCATGCGACTGGACATCGTCACGCCGGATGCGACGGTCTTCTCCGACGAGGTCACCTTCATCTTGGCCAAGGGCGTGGAGGGGGACCTGGGCATCCTGCCCCAGCATATGCCTCTCGTCACGCCGCTCAAGGACGGCCCGGTGACGATCAAGCAGGAGGACCGCGAGCAGGTGGTGCACCTGCGCGGGGCCTTCCTGGAAGTGCGCAAGGACCGCGTGACCATCCTCGCCGAAGCGGCCGAATGGCCCGGGCGGTAAACGTGCGCGCCTCGCAACGGGAAGCTCCCGGTTGCGAGGTGCTTTTTTTTCTTGTTTTTGCTATGCTAGAAGGGGTGACGACTCTGCCCATGGAGGGACGCCGATGATCGAATACATCAACAATTACGTCCTTGTGTCGATATTTGTGCTGCTCGGCCTGCTGTTGCCGGTAGCGGCGCTTACGCTGGGACGCTTCCTTCGCCCACACCGGCCGACGCCGGAAAAGGGCAAGCCCTACGAGAGCGGTGTCGAGCCGACGGGCTCCAGCTGGGTTCGGTATAACGTGCGCTATTACCTGTTTGCCCTGCTGTTTGTCATCTTTGACGTGGAAACCGTCTTTCTGTATCCGTGGGCAGTGGCATACAATCAACTGGGGCTGTTCGCGCTGGTGGAAGTGCTGATCTTTATCGCGCTCCTGCTCATTGGACTGGTGTATGCGTGGAAGAAGAAGGTGTTAACATGGACGTGAGGATTGAGGGGCTGACGCCAGAAGAAGAACGGGAAGTGGGGCAGAACGTCCTGCTGACCACCCTCGAGCAGATCAAGGCGTGGGCGCGCTCGAATTCCCTGTGGCCGCTCACCTTTGGGTTGGCCTGTTGTGCCATCGAGATGATGGCCGCCGGCGCCTCGCGGTACGACCTGGACCGTTTCGGGGTCATTTTCCGTGCGTCGCCGCGCCAGGCGGACCTGATGATCGTTGCCGGCACGGTGACGAAGAAGATGGCGCCCATCCTGCGCCGCCTGTATGACCAGATGCCCGAGCCCAAGTGGGTGATCGCCATGGGATCCTGTGCCACGGCCGGGGGGCCCTATGTGCGGTCGTATGCCGTTGTCAAGGGCGTTGACCAGATCGTGCCCGTCGACGTGTACATCCCCGGCTGTCCGCCGACGCCGGCGGCCCTCATCTACGGCATCCAGAAGCTGCAAGAAAAAATTCGTGCCCAGGCGAAAACCGGGCAGAAGAAGGTGACCCGCTCGTGAGCGAACGCGACAAGGCGCAACCGGAAACGACGCAAGATTCCCGGCGTTCTGAACAGCCGGTGCCGGAGGAAGCGACGACGTCGCCGGCGGGCGGCGGGGAGGCCCCCATTCCTGCCGACAAGGGCGGCACACCCGACGCCGAGGGTACACCAAAAACCGGCGGTGCGCCCGAGGCCAAGGCTGAAGGGAAGACGACAGCCCGGGCGCGGGCCGCAGCGGCGGCCCGGGCGCGGGCGGCGGCCCAAGGCGGGGCCAAAACGGCAAAAGCAGAGGCGGCACCGGAAGAGCCGTCGCCGATGCAGCCTGTGCTGGACCACATTGTGCATGTGATCACGAGGGAGTTGGGCGACGGCGTCATCGAGGAGGCGTACATCAACCGCCTGGCCAAGCATGTTCCCACCCTGGTGGTGAAGAACGAACGCTGGCACGAGACGGCCCGCCTGCTTCGCGACCATCCCGAGCTGGCCTTCGATTACCTGTCGGTGCTGGTCGGCATCGACCACGAGACACACCTCGAGGTGTACTACCATTTCGATTCCTACCAAAAGGGGCACCGCTTGGCCGTTCGCGTCAAGGCGGACCGGGAGCAGGCGACGGTGCCCTCGGTGACCGACATTTGGCCCGGCGCCGACTGGCCGGAGCGGGAGGCATACGACCTGGTGGGGATTCGCTTTGCGGGCCACCCCAACCTGAAGCGCATTCTCTTGCCCGATGACTGGGTGGGCCACCCGTTGCGCAAAGACTACCAGCCGCTGGACGAAGGGGTGTGAGCGCATGGCCGTGCGCACCGAAGAATTGCTGCTCAACGTGGGACCGCAACACCCGAGCACGCACGGCGTGTTTCGCCTGGTCGTGAAGCTCGACGGGGAGATCATTACCGACGCCCAACCGGTCATCGGGTATCTCCACCGCGGCACGGAGAAGCTGGCGGAAGACCTCACCTACACGCAGATCATTCCGTACACCGACCGCATGGACTACCTGTCGGCGATGACGAACAACTACGTCCTTTGCCATGCGGTGGAGACGATGATGGGCATCGAGGTGCCGGAGCGTGCCGAGTACCTGCGGGTTATCGTCATGGAATTGAATCGCATCGCCAGCCACCTGCTGTGGTTCGGCACGTATCTCCTCGACCTCGGGGCGATGAGCCCGTTTCTCTATGCCATGGAGGAGCGGGAGAAGATCCTCGACCTGTTCAATGAGCTGTGCGGCGCGCGCATCACCTTCAACTACATGCGTGTCGGCGGGGTGAAGTGGGACGCCCCGGACGGGTGGATCGACAAGGTGCGCGACTTCATCCCCTATATGCGCGAGCAGCTCGACGGGTACCACAAGCTGGTTACCGGGAACGAGATCTTCCTCCGTCGCCTCAAGGGCGTCGGGAAGTACGACGCGCAGACCGCCATCGCCTACGGCCTGTCCGGTGTCAACCTGCGCTGCACCGGTGTCAGGCGCGACGTGCGGAAAGATGAGCCCTATTCCATCTACGACCGCTTCGAGTTTGACGTGCCGGTGGCCACCGAGGGCGACTGCTACGCCCGCTACCTCCTGCGCATGGAGGAGATCCGCCAGTCCCTGCGCATCCTCGAGCAGGCCGTGGCGCAGTTTCCCAAGGAGGGTGCGGTGATGGCCAAGGTTCCGCGCGTCATTCGCCCGCCGGCGGGCGAGACCTACGTGCGCATCGAGGCCCCGCGCGGCGAGCTGGGCTGCTACATCCACAGCAAGGGGAAGGACAAACCCTATCGGCTGAAGTTCCGCCGCCCGTCCTTCCACAACCTGCAGATCCTGCCGAAGCTGCTGATCGGTGAGAACATGGCCAACCTCGTGGCCATCCTCGGCGGGATCGACATCGTGCTCGGGGAGGTGGATTGCTGATGGCGCACTGGCTTTCCCAGCCCCTCTCCTGGACGACGGCGGCGGTCTTCCTCGCCTCCGCGGTGGCCATGTTGCTCGTGGTGCTCCTGTTTGTCACCTATGCCATCTACTTCGAGCGCAAGGTGATCGGGTGGATCCAGCTGCGCCGCGGGCCCAACCGCGTGGGACCGTATGGTCTCCTGCAGTCGGTGGCCGACGTGCTGAAGCTGCTTGTCAAGGAGGATGTCATTCCGGACAGGGCCGACCGGACGCTGTTCATTCTGGCGCCGGTGATCGCCTTTGTGCCGGCCTTTGCCGTGTTGGCCGTGCTGCCCTTCACGGAGACGCTCCACTTTGCCGATCTCGGTGTCGGCCTGCTCTACTACGTGGCCGTGTCGGGCATCACCACGCTGGGCATCCTCCTCGGGGGCTGGGCGTCGAACAACAAGTACGCCCTCCTCGGCGGGATGCGCTCGGTGGCGCAGATGATCAGCTACGAGATCCCGCTGGTCATTTCGGTGATCGGCGTCGTCCTGCTTGCGGGCAGCCTGAACCTGAAGGAGATCGTCGCCGCGCAATCCGGGGGTTTTTGGAACTGGTTTTTCCTGAAGCAGATCCTCGGCTTTGCCGTCTTTGTCGTCGCCGCCCTCGCGGAGCTGAACCGCACACCCTTTGACCTGCCGGAGGCCGAGTCGGAGCTGGTGGCCGGCTACCATGTCGAGTACAGCGGCTTCCGCTTTGCCTTCTTCATGCTGGCCGAATATGTCTACGTCTTTGCCATGTCCGCCTTGGCGACGGTGCTTTTCCTTGGCGGTTGGCATCCGCCGATCGAATCGCTCGGTTTTGTCCCGGGCCTGGTGTGGTTTGCGCTGAAGTTCGCCTTCTGTGTCTTCTTCCTGTTCTGGCTGCGTGCCACGATGCCGCGCGTGCGCGTCGACCAGCTGATGACCTTCGCCTGGAAGGTGCTCTTGCCGCTGGCCCTGCTCAATCTGTTCCTGACGGCGCTGGTAAAGGAACTGGTGGCGTAACCGCGTACGGCACCGGTGAGGTGCGAACGGCCAGCGTAGCGCGGGCGATCGGCGAAGGGCGGTTATTGCGTGGCGAACGGGGTTCGCGAAAGGGGGGAGAGCCATGCTCGGACTGGCCAAAGGCTTGGGGTATACCCTGCGCCGGCTGACGGAGAAGAAGGTGACCTATCGGTACCCGGATGTGCCGGTGAAGATGCCCGATCGCTTTCGTGGCATCCAGCACTTCGATCCGGACAAGTGCATCGTTTGCCACCAGTGCGAGCGCATTTGCCCGACCCAGTGCATCAACCTGACGGGCAAGCCGCATCCGGATCCGACGAAAAAAGGCAAAGTGATCGACACCTACGACATCAATTTTGAAATCTGTATCCTGTGTGATCTGTGCACCGAGGTGTGCCCGACGGAAGCGATTGTGATGACGAACAACTTCGAGCTGGCCGCCTACAGCCGTGATGAGCTGTTCAAGGACCGCGAGTGGCTGGCCGCCAACAACACGAACGTGCGGAGCGAAAACAGCACCAATCTCCTGCCTGGGGGGAAAAAATCGTGACCGCGGGGATCAGCGGGGAATTCGTCGCCTTTTTTCTGCTTTCCCTCATCACCCTGGGGGGCGCCGTGTTCATGCTCAGCTTCACCCGGGTGGTGCACATGGTGGTCGCCCTGGCCTTCTCCTTCCTCGGCCTGGCGGGCCTGTACGTGATGCTGGAGGCGGAGTTCGTGGCCTTTTCCCAGGTGCTCATCTATGCCGGTGCCGTTTCCATCCTCATGCTGTTCGGCATCATGCTGACGCGCCACGACGTCGACGAGGAGGAACAGGATCGCCGGCGGCGGCACCGCACCTTCGCCTTTGTTGCCGTACTGGCCCTGTTCGTGGCGCTGTTCAAGGGCATCGTCGCCTTGGTACCCGCGGGCGAGGGGAAGTTGGCGGAGGCGAACACGCTTGAGATCGGGAAGGCACTGTTTACGAAGTACGTCATCCCCTTTGAGCTCGTTTCCGTGCTCCTGCTCGTCGCCTTGGTCGGGGCGATTGTGCTGGCCCGGAAGGAGGGGCATGACGCATGACGGTGACGCTGGCATCCTATCTGCTGGTGGCTGCCTTTTTGTTTTGCATCGGGCTCTACGGCGCGCTGACAAAGCGCAACGCCGTCGTCGTTCTCTTGTGCATTGAGTTGATGCTGAACGCCGTCAACCTGAATCTGGTGGCCTTTTCCAAGTACGGACCCCAACCCGGCATCGCGGGGCAGGTGTTCTCCCTGTTCAACATCACCGTCGCCGCGGCGGAAGCGGCGGTGGGGGTTGCGATCCTCATCGCGCTGTACCGGAGGCGCTCCACGGTCAACGTGGACGAAATGGACACCTTGAAGAGGTGATTCGATGATCCAAAGCGCATGGCTCATCCCGCTTTTCCCGCTGCTCGCCTTCGCGGTGATCACCGCCGTGGGGCGCCGGCTGCGGACGGGTGCGGCCTACATCGGCATTGTGGCCACGTTCGGCGCCTTCGTGCTGTCGCTTGCCGTGCTGTGGGAGATGCGCGTCGCCGGTGCCGGAACGACGCGCGTGTGGGAGTGGCTGACCGTCGGCGAGCGGACGATTACGATGGGGTTTGAGGTGAACCCCCTCAACGCCTTGATGCTCGTCATCGTCTCGCTGGTCAGCTTTCTCGTTCACGTCTATTCCCGCGGCTATATGGCCGGTGACGAGCGGATCGCCGTGTTCTACCAATACCTGGCCCTCTTCACCTTCTCCATGTTGGGCCTCGTCCTGTCGCCCAACTTCCTGCAGTTGTACATTTTCTGGGAACTGGTCGGCGTCTGCTCGTTCCTGCTCATCGGCTTCTGGTACTTCAAGCCGGAGGCCAAGGCGGCGGCGAAGAAAGCGTTCCTCGTCACCCGCGTCGGCGACCTCGGGCTGTTCATTGGCATCGCCCTCCTGTTCTGGTGGGCGGGCAGCTTCAACTATGCCGATGTCTTCCGTGCCGCGCAGGACGGGACGCTGGCGCCGTGGCAAATTACCCTGGCCTGTTTGCTGATCTTCTTCGGGGCCATGGGCAAATCGGGCCAGTTTCCGCTGCACACCTGGCTTCCGGACGCCATGGAAGGCCCCACGCCGGTCAGCGCCCTGATCCATGCGGCGACGATGGTGGCCGCCGGCGTGTACCTCGTGGCGGCGACGTTCCCGCTCTTTGCCCAGTCGCCGGCGGCGCTGGACGTGGTGGCCGGCGTGGGCGCGTTCACGGCCCTGTTTGCCGCCACCATCGGCTTGGTGCAGACCGACATCAAGCGCGTCCTGGCCTACTCCACGGTGAGCCAACTCGGGTACATGATGCTGGCCCTCGG
>PKQU01000262.1 GCA_017577925.1 Bacillota bacterium | reverse complement strand
ATCACCAGCAGGAGCGTAAGGATGAGATTGATCGCCATGTGGTACGACCGCTCAAACCGGCGGATTTCCTCGCGCTTGGGGTCAATGGCCGGCAGAATGCGCAGCAACCCGGCGAACACCAGGATCAACGCCGGGGTGAGCGCCAGCGCCACCGCCTTCGGGGCGAAACCATCCGCCTCGCCCCGCAGGTTCCAGTGGATCGGCACCGTCTCCGGCAAAAAGGGGTACGCGACCACGCTGATGGCCGCCGCCACGACAAACAAAACCACTCCCAACCACGGACGACTCATTCTTTCCCTCCCTTGGCTTTGGCAAGTGTCAGCATCCACTTCAGCACCTCATGAAACACCGTTGTGTTCAGCGAGTACACGACATGCTGCCCCCGGCGCTCGTCCTGCACCAGGTTGGCCTGCTTCAGCACGTTCAGATGATGGGAGATGCTCGGCTTGCTGATGGAAAACCGCTCGGCGATCTCGCCGGCCGTGCGGTCGCCGCCTTTCAGCAAGTCAAGGATGGCGCGGCGCGTCGGATCGGCCAACGCTTTGAACACATCAGACAGCCCCATCGGCTGTCCCCCTCTCGACCGAACGCGGCCCCATTTCGCGCATGGCGAACCCTCCAATTAGATAATTAGAAAACTGTCTAAATAAAGGATACGCAGCATATCCTGCGGTGTCAACGGCAGAAGACACAACCGATGGGTTCGCATATGCATCCGATCCGTAGGTCATGCGGTATCGGACGTGGGAGGTTCACCGCACGCTGGTCGACAGCCTCTTCCGCAACGAGTGTGATCGGGTTCGGCGCGGGAATACCTTATTTGCCAACCAACAGCATCAACAACGTTGCCGCAATTCCCACATAGATCCACAACGCCTTGTCGTTTCCCGCAGCACACCAATCGTTTCATGGTCTCGCCTCCTCTTGAACGAACCCATGGTCATCTTTGGCACACATGAGAAACAAACGGTTTTTTTAATTTTATAAAAAATGATTTCGAACAGGAAGGGAACCGGCCGCTCCCGTCACGATGCACGTGTGTTCTTCAGCAGCGCCACGCACTCCACGTGCGCCGTGTGCGGGAAGAGGTCGACCGGCTGCACCTCGACGACGCGAAAGCCCCCGTCGGCCAGGATGCGGCAGTCGCGGGCCAGCGTCGCCGGGTTGCACGAGACGTAGACAACGCGCTCCGGCCTGACCTGCACCAGCGTATCGAGGAGGGACCGCGCACAGCCCTTGCGCGGCGGGTCGACCACCACCACGTCGGGATGGATCCCTTCCCTCCGCCAGCGTGGCAGGATGTCTTCCGCCCGGCCCACGGCGAAGTGCACGTTGGCGATGCCGTTGAGGGCAGCGTTGCGCCAGGCGTCGCGCACCGCCTCGGGGACGACCTCCACGCCGTACACTTCCTTGGCGTGGCGGGCCAGCACGAGGGCGATCGTGCCCACGCCGCAGTAGGCGTCGATCACCGTCTCCGTCCCCGTGAGGGCGGCATAGCGGCGCACCTGCTCGTACAGCACCTCGGTCTGGAGCGGGTTGACCTGGTAAAAGGAGCGCGGGGAGATGGCAAAGCGCAGACCCCCCAGCTCGTCGTGGATCACCTCGCACCCCCACAGGAGACGCATCTCGTCGCCGAGGACAACGCTGCTTTTCGCGCGATTGACGTTGAGCACGATCGAACGAACACCGGGCACGCGCGCGCGGATGGCGGCAACCAGCTCGTCCAGGCGCGGCACGGCAGGCGTGGCCGCGACGAGGATGACCATCACCTCACCGGTGCGAAAGCCGACGCGGACAACGACATGGCGCAGCACGCCTTCGTGGCGGACGTGGTCATAGGGCGGGATGC